>NZ_JBEVTN010000018.1:0-92654 GCF_040884245.1 Arcobacter sp. s6
ACTGTTACAAAATTAGCAGATGATTTAAAAGCAAATGGTATTTTAGCACTTACAAGTTCTGGAAAATCAGCTTTAAAAATGTCAAGATATAGACCAAAGACTCCAATTTATGCATTTACTCATGAAGAAAAAGTATTAAATTCATTAACAGCAATTTGGGGAATTGAAGCAATTGGAACTATAAAAGAGGATCAAGCTTCAAAAATGTTTCAAACTATGTTACAAACTTTAGATAAAAAAGGTTTATTAGATAAAAACCAATCTTATGTGGCAACTGTTGGATATCCAGTTGGATTACAAGGAAGCACTAATACTATTAAAATTTTAACACCTAGTGAAATTAATTATTATTTAAACTATGGGAATAATAATTTAGATTAATAGTAGCTTATTTTAAACAAAGTTGTATTATTATAATAATAAAAAATAATACAACGAAGGATAAACTATTTCTAATACAAAAGAAACTAAAAAAAATTCGATTATAGAAAATTCTTTAAAGCTATTTTCTCAAAAAGGTTTTTATAACACAACAATTCCTGATATAGCAAAAGCTATGAGTATGAGTGTTGGAAATATGTATAATTATTTCTCTTCGAAAGAAGAACTTGCAAAATTTGCAATAAAATATTCAACAAATATATTAGCTGAAGAATTAAAAGAAATTAATCAATTGAATATCTCTTCAAAAGAGAAAATTTATACATTTGTAAGAAGATATTTAGAAAATGTACAAAATTCACCAGAAGTAATTGAATACTTTTTAAGAGTATATTTATCAAATAGAGAAGTGTTCAAACAAGGTTGTGAAGGCTTTTTATGTGTAGGAGAGTTTGTAACAGAAATTATGATTTTACTAGATGATGGAGCTTCTAAAAAAGAGTTTAGAGAACAAGAGTTCTTCCCAGCTTTTTCTATGATAATGGGCTGCCTAGGTGGTTTTGCTTTTTTAAGTGGAGAAAAAGTACTTGATAAGGATTTATTATCATATAGTGATGCTGTTGCTGATAATATATATCGAGCATTAAAGTATGAAGAGTAAACAAAAACCAACTGTTGTATGGTTTAGTGCAATTACATGTAATGGAAATACCCATTCCTTATTAAGTGCAAATTCTTCAAGATTAGAGTTATTTTTTGATAGCTTTAATCTTATTTATCATCCAAGTTTAACTATTGAAAAAACTTTGAATGATATTTTAATTCAAAGTGAACAAATAGACTTTTTACTTATTGAAGGGGCTATTACTTCAAATAAAAATTTCTTTTCTATCTCAAATGATTCAACTTTTAATTTATTAAATAAACTTTCATCTAAATCAAAATATATAATTGCTGTTGGTTCTTGTGCTTCAAATGGTGGGATACATGCAAAATTTACTCAAAATAATGATATCAAAGGAATAAGTGATTCTATTGATAAAGAAACTATAAATAAACTTGAGCATAGTATTATAAATCTTACAGGTTGTCCTGTTCATCCTGAATGGATACTTCAAACACTTTTTTCATTAAGAGATTATGGAAAAATGAATTTAGATGAAGAAAAAAGACCAAAAGAACTATATAGTTCTTTAGCTCACCATGGTTGTACTAGAAATGAGTATTTTGAGTGGAAAGTTGAAGGTGAATTTGGACGAAAAGAGGGTTGTTTATTTTATGATCAAGGATGTCGTGGTCCAATGACTCATAGCTCTTGTAATAAAATTTTATGGAATGATATTTCTTCAAAAACTAGAGTAGGAATGCCATGTATTGGATGTACTCAAAGTGATTTCCCACGAGAAAATATGTTAGAAACAAAAAAAAATATTGGAATTCCACAAGATGTTCCTATTGGTATTTCAAAGCGAGCTTATTTATCTCTTGCTGGAATTGCAAAAACCTTTAAAATAGATAGATTAAATAAAAAACTAATGGATTAATATGAAAACCGTTGAAATAGTTGAGCGAATAGAGGGGGAAGCAAAATTATCTTGTATTTGGAAAAATAATATAGTAAGTGATGCTAGAATAGATTTTTTAAATTTTAGAGGTTTTGAATATATTTTAGAGGGAAAATCTCCTTTAGATGCTTTAGTTTATACTCCAAGAATTTGCGGAATTTGTGGTCAAGCACATCTTAAAGCTACTGTTGATGCCTTAGAAAATATTTATCAAAATATAAATGAACCTTTGCAAGTTACAAATAAAGCAAAACTATTACGAGAAATAGGTTTAAATATTGAAATAATAGATTCTCATATAAAATGGTTTTATATGTTTATTCTTCCTGATATTGTCAAACTTGATACAAATGATTTGGGAATTTATACTCCTTTAAAAGGTTTACGTTGGTTGGAAGCTTGTAAGAATGCAAGTGAAACTATAAAAGCATTAGCGGTTATTGGTGGTCAATGGCCACATACTTCATATATGATGCCAGGTGGAGTTGTAAGTGATCCTACTTTACTTGAGTTAAGTTCAATGCAAAATTATATATATGGGGCTATTAGATTTTTTGAACAATCAATCTCTGGAGTTCCTTTTGATAAATATTTGTCTTTTGATAGTGTAAATGATTTAGAATATTTGAAAGGTGATTTAAAATATTTTAAAGATTTATCTTTTAAATATTCCCTAGAAGAGTATGGAAAGTCTTATGATAGATTTATTACTTTGGGTTCTTCTTTTTTATTTGAAAGTGGAAAAATGAGACAAAGAATTGCACATAGATTGGATTTATCAAAAATAAAAGAGAGTGATGAACATACTTTTTTATTTGAAAATGATAAGCTAAATAAGCAAAAAACAACATGGTCAAAATCAGTATCCTATGATAATAAATTTTTTGAAACAGGTCCTTTATCCCGTGCTATGATGTCAAATAGGAAGTTTATAAAAAATATTCATAAAAGCTATAAAGACTCATCTTTTACAAGAATAATGGCCAGAATGGATGAATTGGCTTTTTTATTAGAAAATACAAAAGAGTTAATAAAAAAAGTGGATATTAGTGAAGAATCATTTATCAAACCAATAATTTCTCTAAAAGATATTGAAAATGCTAGAGGCTCATCTGTAATTGAAGCTTGCAGAGGTTCTTTATTTCATGAGATTTATATTGAAAAAGGAAAAATATCTAAATATGATGTTATTACTCCAACGGTTTGGAATTTAGGTCCTGAAAATAAAACTCAAAAAGGAATAGCTCAAAAAGCAATTATTGGAGCTCCATCAATAGAAATAGCTAGAATTGTGCTTAGAAGTTTTGATGTTTGTTCTGTTTGTACTACCCATTGAGCTTACAAAAATGTATACTATTGTAACAAGTATAAAAATAATTTTGTGAAATTCTAAAAATGAAAAATTATACTATTTGTTTTAAATAAATGAATACTTATTCATAAAATATCCATATACTCGAACATCATAATTTTACAGTAATAAAAAGCTTGTAATATTGCTATTTTGATGCTATTTTCCTTGATTTTAGCTTAAGATGATTATAAGTTTTATACTGTTACTTTACTTTTAGATAAATGAACATTCATTTTATACGAAGGAGAGTATGTCTTATGATTAATTCAGCAGATATGGTAAAAAAAGTTTTTACACAAAAATCAGGACGGGTTGAAACAAATAAAGGGGAAGCTTTTTATAATAATTTATTTCTTCAAGCCAAACAAAGATTATCAACTTTAAGAGCTCAAGAGCCTCTTAAAGATATTGATATGATGGATATAATTGAGAGTGAAGGAGTAAACAGAAGGGATTTTCTAAAGTGGGTTAGTGCAACAACAGCCACACTTATGTTACCTCCTATGTTTGCTCCACTTGTTGCAGAAGCTACAGAACTTATGAACAGAGTTCCTGTTATTTGGATAGAGTTACAAGATTGTGCTGGAAATTCTGAAGCACTTTTAAGAAGCTCTGCTCCAACTGTTGATGATTTACTTTTTGATGTATTATCATTGGAATTTCATGAAACTCTACAAGCTGCTGCTGGTCATGATGCTGATAAGCAACTTGAAGAGGCTGTTCATCACTTTAAAGGTAAATACCTTTTATTTGTAGAGGGTGCAATTCCTATGGCTATGAATGGTCAATATGGAACAATTGGAGCCATGGGTGAAACATTCCATGATCATTTAATTAGAATGGCAAAAGATGCAGCAGCTGTTGTAGCAGTTGGTACTTGTGCTACTTTTGGAGGAATCCCAGCAGCTGCTCCTAATCCAACAGGTGCAGTTGGTGTTATGGATTTAGTAAAAGGAAAACCTATTGTAAATATTCCTGCTTGTCCTGCAAATCCTGCAAATATGGTAGGTGTTATTTTACACTATGTATTAACAGGTCAAATTCCAGAACTTGATTCGCTTTTAAGACCAAAATTTGCATTTGGATATAGAATTCATGATAATTGTGAAAGAAGAGCACACTTTGATGCAGGTGAATTTGTTGAAGAGTGGGGTGATGAGGGAGCTAAAAATAACTTCTGTTTATATAAAGTTGGATGTAAAGGTCCTATGACTTTTAATAATTGCTCAATTGTTCGATATAACGAGGGAACAAACTGGCCAATTGGTGTAGGTCGAGGTTGTATTGGATGTAGCGAGCCTGATTTTTGGGATAAATATGCATATGAAAGACCAATGGCAAATGCAAAAATCAAAGCACCAACAGGTGGAGTTGAAAAAACAGTTGATGAGTTTGGTTTAGGATTATTAACTGCTACGGCTGTTGGTATTGGAGTTCATGCTGTTGCATCTGCAGTTGCTGGTAAAAAATCAAATGAAGGAGAAGAAAAATAATGGCAAAAAAACATTTAGTAATTGATCCAATTACAAGAATCGAAGGACATCTTAGAATTGAAGCAATCATAGATGAAAACAATGTTGTAGTAGATGCATTCTCTTCTTCAACTATGTTTAGAGGTATTGAAACTATTTTAAAAGGAAGAGACCCAAGAGATTGTGGTTTATTAGCAATGAGAATTTGTGGTGTTTGTACAGGGACTCACTATCAAAGATCAATTGAAGCAGTTGAACATGCTTTTAATATCACAATTCCAAAAAATGCAAGATTAGTAAGAAATCTTATTCAAGGTGCGTTATATTTACATGATCATATTGTTCATTTTTATCATTTGCATGCACTTGATTGGGTTGATATAACAAAAGCTTTGGAAGCAGATCCAAAAGCTACAGTTCTTGAGGCTCAAAAATGGGCGGCACTTTCAGGTCAAAGACCTTGGAATGCAAATGAAGATGTTTATGCTGAAGTTCAAAGTAGAGTTACAAGATATGTAAAACAAGGAAGACTTGGAATCTTTGGAAATGCTTATTGGGGTTCAAAAGGTTTTAAACTTACACCTGAGCAAAACCTAATAGGACTTTCACACTATTTAGATGCCCTAGAATTGCAAAGGGATTTAGCAAAAATGATGGCTATTTTTGGTGGGAAAAATCCACATCCACAATCATTTGTGGTTGGAGGTGTAACTTGTGTTCAAGATATTAAAAATCCAGCAAGAATTGCAGAATTTAAACAAATTTTAAAAAGAGGGCAAAAGTTTACAAAACAAGCCTATTTACCTGATGTTTATATGGCAGGAACTATGTATGCTGATGAAGCACTTGAAGGAATAGGTGGAGGTATAGGAAACTATATGTCTTATGGAGATTTTAGACTTGATGATACACCTTTTTATGAGGCTTCTAAATTATTCCCATCTGGAATTGTAAAAAATAGAGATCTAACAAAAGTTTTTGAAGTTGATCAAAGTAAAATTACAGAAGATGTAACTCATGCTTGGTATGAAGGAAACACTAACTTACATCCTTATGATGGAGTTACAAATCCAAACTATACAGGTTTTGGTAAAAAAGAAGACAATATTGCATATTTAGATACACAAAATAAATACTCTTGGATTAAATCCCCACTTTATGATGATGAAAGAATGGAAGTGGGACCACTAGCTCGTATGATAGTTGGAGTTGCCAAAGGTGATGAACGAATTACTAAATATGTAACAACATTTTTAAAAAATGGTAATTTACCTATAAAAGTATTATTTTCAACAGTTGGAAGAACCGCTGCAAGGGCTATTGAAACTGAATTAATGGCTGATGTTATGATGGATTGGGTTGATGAATTGGCTTCAAATGTGGCTCATGGAGATTTATCTACATGGACTGAATTTAATTTTGATACGGTTTCAAAAGATACTCAAGGGTTTGGTATGGCTGAGGCTCCAAGGGGTGGATTAGGGCATTGGATTAAAATCAAAGATGGAAAAGTTGCAAATTATCAAGCGGTTGTTCCATCAACTTGGAATGCAGCTCCAAGGGACTACAAAGGAAGAATGGGTGCTTATGAATCATCATTAATTGGTACAAAAGTAGCAAATCCTGACCAACCACTTGAAATATTAAGAACTGTTCATAGTTTTGATCCATGCATTGCTTGCGCTGTTCATATTATTGATGTCAACGGCAAAGAGTTAGGTGTTTATAAAGTAGATCCAATTGGAGGAACAAGCCGTGCCTAAAATGAAAAGGGTTGAGCGAATGACGGCAACCATGCGAACGATTCATTGGATGAATGCGCTTTGTATGGTAGTAGCTGTTGCAACCGGTTTATATATTGGTCATCCTTATTATCAAACTTTTATAGCTGATCCTGCTGTGGATAAGTATGTAATGGCTTGGAATAGATGGGGACATTTTATAGCTGCTATTATTTTTGATGTAACAGCTATATTAATTGGTTATTTATATTTGTTTTCAAATTTTGATAAACCATATAAAAAGATTTTACCAACAAAACAAAATTTTATAGAGTTTTGGGAAGTATTCTTTAATTTAATTACATTTAATAGAAGAAAAAAATTTGATTCAACACATAGTGATTCTTATAATATTGTGTTTTTTACATTTTTTCATATATTATTAGTATTTATGCTTTTAACTGGGCTTCAATTATATGTACATGGATTAGCTTCAGGTGAGAGTTCAATTGGAACTTGGTGGCCTGCAATGCTTCATCTTGCTACTGATTGGACACTTACAGTATTTGGTGGAAATATGGGTGTTCGAATTGCTCATCATACTGCTATGTATCTAATCTTAATGTGGGTTATGTCTCATATTTATTATCAAATTTGGAGAACAATATTCTGGAGAGAAGGTGATATTGGTATTGTATTTTCTGGGCATAAATTTGTAAGAGATGAAGATAAAAAAGAAGAAAAAAATAAATTATAAAAAAGGGGTGTTAAGCCCCTTTATTTAGGAATAATTATGAAAAAAAGAAATATTGTAATTGGTGTTGGAAATATGCTTTTCAAAGATGAAGGTATTGGTATTTATGCGGCTGAGTATATTAAACAAAATTACAAATTTGATGATGAAAGTTTAGAGATAATTGATGGTGGAACATTAGGGTTTAAACTAATGACATATTTTCAAGAGTATGACAATGTTATTATTTTAGATACTGTGTCAATTGAGGATAGCGTAGGTGAGATATATAGACTTCCTTCTGAAGTCTTATTAGGACTTGGAAACTATAGAAAAACAGCCCATGAAGTAGAAATTGTAGAGATGTTAGAAATAGTATCTGTTTTAGATTCCCATGCAAATGTTACTATTATTGGAATAATTCCTGAAGATATAATTAGTGTAGAAATTGGGCTTACAAAAGCTATGGAAAATAGATTTGAAGAGTTTATTTTAAATGGTATTAAAGAGATAGAAAGCCTAGGTATAAAAGCTATAAAAGTTAGGGATATCTTGATTTCTGATATTGTAAAAAGTATGATAGGTAGCTACAATGGCGAACACTTAAATAGAATTCCAAATGAAGAAGATTTTACCCATGCAATTAATTTATAAAATAGAGTTTAATACAACAAATTTATATTTCAAATATATAATTGAAGACTTAATAAAAGAATCTAAAGTAAATGCTAGATGTAAACAGTATAAAGGATTTATTCTAATAATATTAGAAGAGGAAGCAGATGCAATTGAGAGTTTTTTTGCATTGTTAGAAAGAAAACTTCCAGTTTCAATTTTTATTGGAAAATCTTATGTTGTTGAAGAATATGATGAAAATTTAGAAGAGTTAGAAGATTTTGAAATAAAACAAAACCTGTCTCTTCTTACAAATGCTGCTATAAAAGAGATAATAGAAGAAAATCATATTGATTTTTTAAATGATATTGTAAAAATTACAAAAGGCGAAGTATCAAGATTTGAAACACATAATGGTTTAAAAGATTACTTTTTACCAAATAAAAAAATAAGAGAAGAGTTTGAAGAAAAAGATTATGAAGTTAAACTTTTAATCACAGATATTAGTAAAATAGAAGAAATTTTTGATATAAATATTAAAGATTTCCAACTTTTATGCTCAATAGAACGACCTTTAGTGAAGTTGAAATTTAAAATATTAAAAAATGCAGATAAAGAGTTTTCTTCATCAAACTTTATTTATGCAAAAATTCCAGATGATAAAGAAACAGTATTATTTGCTCAAGCTTTAAAACAAAATGGAATAAATTATCTTTTATATGTAAATGATGAGGTCTATCAAGATGGATTAAAAATCACTTATATAAAAGAACAAAATCTAATAATTCATGGAGATAAGGGCTTATTTCCAAAATACGATTTCATTGCAAATAAAAAATATAATTCTTCAAAAGAGTATTTTGATGATAATGGTGGTGTTTATAAAGCAATTTTAGCACAAGTTTCAAAAAGATTAATTCCTTCAATTGGGGTTTATTTTTCACAAAATAGTTCAAATAGTAATATTTCTATAAATATTCCAACAAAGGGATTAAAACAAATTATTGTAATTCCAAATATTCACAATAGCATAAAAAATTGCTTTGATGAAATAGCTGATATTGATGAACATTGTGCTAGATTAATTACAAATTATAGTAAAAAATTTCCAAATGTCCTAAAAGATGATGTTCCTATCAATACTAATGGTTTCGAATCCATTATAAATATGTGTGCAAAAGTTTTAGGAATAAATAGTTCAAAAGAGTTTGAAGATATGGCTTTGAGCACAAATCTTTCTAGTGGAATTCAAATAGATATGAAACTTGTGAATATTGATGAAGTTAATTATTTAGATTATAGAAGAATAGTTCAGTCAATCATGGCTTATAAAATGGCTGATGTAGATAATGTTACTTTGATTTATTCATTTTACGAAAGTTTGAGTGAGTTTATTTGTAATTATGTAAATGAAATAGCAAAAGAAATAAAAGCAAAAGATGTTGTTTTATGTGGAAATATGATTGCAAACACGATACTTTTTTCAAAAACAAATAAAAATCTTAGTAAAACATATAATATTATTCTTCCTAAAGAGTATCCATTAGATTATTAAAATATCTTATACTATAATGCTAAATCAAAGAGTATAAATACTCTTAATTAAAACTAGGATTAGCAAAAGTGTACAACAAAGTTTATTTTATTACTCAAGAAGAAGATGAAAAAATTTTAAGTGAAATATTTAATAGTGTAAAAGAGAAATATAATAGTGAAATATCTGTTTTTTCAACAAATGAAATATTTGATGAATCTTTAAATAGTTTTGAAATACTATTTCTTTTATATTTAGCTGATGATGAAATAAAAACTTTTTTTGAAAATCATCTAAATAAAAAAATAAGTGTTGCAATTTTACCAAATGTAAAATGTCCAAATGCCATGAGAAATTATGGTATTTCAAAGGATATAAAAGAAGCAGTAGAAGATGCTTTTAATGGTGAGCTTTTAAGTAAAATAGACCTATTAAAATGTAATGATAAAATTGCTTTTAACCGAATAGTGATTGGTGATATGCATGGTATGAATAGACTTGATTATAATCAAAATAATAGATTTGATAAAATCAAAATATTTTTTGCTAATTTAAAAAATATTACATTTCAAAGTTATACCCTAACAACATCAAAAGAGCACTCAATTCAAACAGCAGCTTCAGGTATAACAATACTTGAACACTCAACAATTATGAATAAAGACTCAGCAATAAGAGATGAGTTATCAATTCATGATGGAAAACTAAATGCCTATGTTTTAGCACCAACTTCACTATTTTCTTATATTTGGTACTTATTATCAATCTTTTTTTATCAAAGAATTTCTTTAATTGAATTGCCAAAAAGTTTAGGTTTTATTAAAACTTCAAAGCTAGCTATTTCTTCAGAAAGAATGTTGGATTTTAAAATAGATCACAAAGATGTGTATCAGTCCAAATGTATAGAGCTTGAAGTATTACAAGATTGTATGAATATACATTTAGGAAGAGTATTATTAGAAATAGTAAAAAATGATGATAATAGTGTTGAAGAAAAAGATGTTATAAAATTAAATACCCTTCCAAAAGCTGAATTAAGTTCTATTTTAATTGGAGGGAAACTGCCTTTATTTAAAAAGGCTACAGATGATGATTTTAAAGATTTATTAACAAATCTGAAAGATAGTGCAAAATTTTCTTATACCTATTTAACTTTAATGATTTTAAGTACGCTATTAGCTACTACAGGACTTTTTGCAAATTCAGCACCTGTTATTATAGGTGCTATGATATTAGCTCCTTTAATGGCTCCTATTATCTCTTTATCAATGGGTGTTATAAGAGCAGATAAGTTTTTATTAGTTCAAAGTATTAGAACCTTGATTATTGGTATTTTTATGGCTTTATTGTTCTCTTGTGTATATACTCTTTTTATTCCACTAGAGCAAATAACTTCAGAGATGCAAGGACGATTAAATCCCAACTTACTTGACTTAATGGTAGCTGTTTTTTCAGGAATAGCAGGAGCTTACGCAAACTCAAAAGAAGAGGTTGCTAAATCACTAGCAGGTGTTGCAATTGCCGTTGCCTTAGTACCACCTTTAAGTGTAACAGGAATTGGACTAGGTCTTGGAAATATCGATGTAATTTATGGTTCATTTTTATTGTTTGTAACAAACTTAGTAGGTATTACACTAAGTGCTGCTTTAACCTTTATAGTTTTAGGTTTTGCACCTGTTAAAAAAGCTAAAAAAGGTATCTTTTATACTTTTATTTTGATGGCACTTATTACGATACCACTATTTCTATCTTTTATGGATGTAGTTCAAAGATATGATTACTTCAATAAATTAAATAACTTTAAATCAATCTCTTTAAATAGTGACAAAATAGAGTTAAATATAAAAACTGTACAAAATAAAGAAAATAAAATTTTTGTAAACCTAGAAGTAATATCTTCAAAACCTCTTGTATTAAGTGATTATAATATAATCAAAGAAAAGCTACAGCAATCAGTTGATAAAGAATTAGTATTAAAAATTATCCCTGTGATAGTGATAAATTAAAAGAGGCTTTTGCTTCTTTTGGCGGATATCCATAATAACTCTTAAAATCTTTAGAAAACTGTGAAGAACTTTCATAACCTATCGCATAAGCTGTTTCATTTACTTGTAAATTGTTTCTTGTTAATAAATCTTTTGCTTTATTAAGTCGTATTTTTTTAATATATTGTAAAGGACTAAGAGTTGTAACCTTTTTAAAATGTGAATGAAATGACGATACACTCATATTTTCTTCTTTTGCTAGTGTTGGAATATCAAGATGTTCATTGTATTTATTATGTATGATTTTTAATGTTCTTGTTATTTTTGATTCCATTTTGTTTTCTAAAAACATTTTATGTAAAAAGTGCGCATTTTCACCAATTGCAATTCTATAAAAAATTTCTCTTAAAATTGAATTACCTAAAATAGCCGATTCTTCTTTTGATTGAAGTATTTTTACTAATCTATAAATTGAGTTTTCTAAATCTTGAGTAACTTTATCTTGAAAAACTGCTGTTTGTACTGATTTACAGTTTTTTGACTTTTCATTTGAAATAAAAGAGATGACTTCATACATAATATCTTTGTTAATATTTATTAAAATACAAGTATAAGGTTCTTCTTTAGATGCATATGTTTCACATTCAAAGGGGAGCGTTGCTGGTACTACTAGATAGTTTTTACAGTCATATTCAAATCTTTTATTTGAAATATAACCTATCTTTTTACCCTGTAGTACAAATACCAAACAAAAGTCATAAGTCAAAGGAGTTCTTGGTAAAAAAGTTGTAGTTTTATATAGGTTTACTTCTGTTATATTTGTTTTTATCAAGCTATTTTCTTTTACAAGTTTATTGATTTCTTCTAATATTTTATCGTTCATATTTTTTCCAAATTGTTTTTTATACATTATAATAAAATGTGTGTTAGAATAATTATAATCTATGTTGATTTCTACAAATATTAACTTTTAATAGATTTTATCAAATATCTTTAGTAAAGGAAGAATCTTTTATAATAAAACTATAAATTTTTTTGGAGTTATATGAAGTCATTTCTTATTCAAGTTACAGGTATAGTTCAAGGTGTTGGATTTCGTCCTTTTGTTTATAATCTAGCAATAAAATATAATATAAAAGGTTGGGTTAATAATGATGATAGGGGAGTTAACATTCTTCTTACTTGTAAAGAAGAAGAAGCACAAAAATTTATAAAAGAACTTCAAGAAAATCCTCCTAAACTGGCAAGTATACATAATATAAAAATAGAAGAAATAACAAATCAAAAAGAGTATAAAAGCTTTGAAATAGTGGAGAGTTTAAACTCCAATAATAAATCAACAATAATATCTCCTGATATGTCTATTTGTGATGATTGTATTAATGATATCAATGATATGGATAACTTTAGATATAACTATAGTTTAACAAATTGTATAAATTGTGGCCCTAGATATTCTATAATTAATACAGTTCCATATGATAGAATAAATACATCAATGGCAAGTTTTGAAATGTGTGAAGATTGTAAAAAAGAGTATAAAGATCCAACAAATAGAAGATATCATGCTCAACCAATTTCTTGCGAAAAATGCGGTCCTAATTTAACTTTGTATAGTACTAATAGGAATATTATAAAATACAATAATGAAGCAATTAAAGAAACAGTTCTTTTAATAAAGAAAGGCTTTATTATAGCCATAAAAGGAATGGGTGGTTTTCACTTGATTTGTGATGCTTTAAATGAAAATAGTGTAAATCAATTAAGGATTAATAAAAATAGACCAACAAAGCCTTATGCCGTTATGTTTAAAGACTTAAAGACAGTTAAAGAATATACAAATTCTACTTTAAAAGAAGATGAAATTTTATCATCAAAAGAAAAACCAATTGTATTATTAAGAAAGAAAGGAAAGAGTTCTTTATCAAGTAAAATTGCACCAAATGTAAATCATATAGGATGCTTTATAGCTTATACACCTTTGCATCATTTGCTTTTTAGGTATTTAGATGGCCCAATTATAGCTACAAGTGCTAATCTAAAAGATGAACCAATAATTAAAGATAAAGATGAAGCTTTTACTAAACTAGGACATATTGTTGACTTTATACTTGATTTTAATAGAGATATTGTAAATGCTTGTGACGATTCAGTTATACAAGTTGTTAAAAATAATAATATAAAGTTACGAAATGCAAGAGGATATGCTCCTACTTCTATAAAATTAGAAAATAAAGTAGAAAAAAAGATTTTATCAATGGGTGCAAATCAAAAATCAACTATTAGTTTAGCCTTTGAAAATAACTTAATTTTATCTCCTCATATTGGTGATTTAAACTCCATTGAATCTGTTGAATATTTTGAAAGAACAATTAATACTTTTAAAAATTTTTATGACTTTGAACCTGATATTATTGTTTGTGATAAACATCCAAATTATGAGTCCACAAAATTTGCACTTAAACTTAAAAGTATTAATCCCAAAATAGAACTTATTCAAGTGCAGCATCATTATGCTCATATTCTTTCTGTTATGGCTGAGTATAAACTTGAAAAAGAAGTTTTAGGAATAGCATTTGATGGTACAGGATACGGAGATGATGGGAATATTTGGGGTGGTGAGGTTTTTATAGCAAATAAGAGTACATATGAAAGGGTAAATCATATTAAGTATTTTAGGCTTCTTGGTGGGGAGATGGCTGTAAAAGAGCCAAAAAGAGTCGCTTTGAGTTTATTATTTGAGAACTTTTCATTAGATGAAATCTTAGATATGAATAATCCTTGTGTAAAAGCTTTTCAAATAAATGAAATAAAAATGTTTCATACAATGTGGCAAAATGCATTAAATGCCCCACTTACAAGCTCAGTAGGACGTTTATTTGATGCAATTGCATCATTTGCTGATATTTTACAAACACAAAGCTACGAAGGTGAGACAGGCTTACAAATAGAACAATATTATGATACTTCAATAAAAGATAATTACTCTTATGAAATATTAGATAATCAAATAGATTTATCTTTGATGATAAAAGAAATAATATTAGATAATAATAAAAAATCAAACTGTTCAAAGTTTATAAATACAATAGTTAAAATCATAGAAGATTTATCAACCACTTATAAAAATCTTCCTTTAGTAATTAGTGGAGGAGTTTTTCAAAATAGAATTTTATTAGAAATTTTAATTGACAAATTTGAAAAGCAGGGCAGGGAGTTTTATTTTAATATAGATATCCCAGCTAATGATGGAGGTCTTAGTATTGGCCAAATTTATCATCAAATCTAATAAATCCTAATAAAGCTAGAAATATCTACTTTATATAAAATATTTATATTATACAAAATATAAATATTAATAAATCTATAAATAATATATAAAATGTAATGATAATATTAATAAATGGCAATATTTAAGGTATATGAAAAAAAATAATTTTTTTCAAAAATACTATAAAAAATATGTATCAAACTCATGTCTTAATACATCAAAAAACTATACATAATGTAATAGTTTTATTAATATAATATATTATACATATTAAAAATTTATTATGTGTCTATAACAAAAAATATGCTACAATAAAACAAAAATTTAGGAATAAAAATGATTAGAACAACAGCAGAAATATCAAATGAAGATGGATATAAAAAGTATAATTTATTTGAAATACATGAAAATTTAGAGTCAATTATCGCTGATGATTATTTAGAATATTCTTCAATAAATTTTAAAAAAGCTGCTTATTGTGAGCTAATGTATAAGAAGAATTTTTATGATAAATATGACCCTGAAACATATAAAGAAGTTTATGTAAGATATATTAATAATGAAAAATTTAGAGAAAAAGCAAAATTTATTTATAGTATTATTGATTATGATAAATATGTAAAATTTGTTGAAGAGAATCAAACCATAGAAAATCCAAATGAATTAATTATTTCATATAATGTTGTTGATAGTGATGGTGTTAAAATAAATATTTATAATATTAGTATTGTAGATATTGCTTTTGTATTTTAAAAAACTAATATAGATTATTTAAAAAGAGTTATAATTACATAAAAAAGGATAAATATGAATAAATATTGTAATAACTCAAATGTTTATGAATCAAACTGTATTCCAAAAACTGTAAATGCTTCAATTGCTGTATTAACTCCAAAAGAGGATAAAGACTTTATTGTAAGAAAAGTTACACTTGCAGTTGATGGTTCTATGCCAAATCATATAAATGAAATACAACATCAACAATATGTTTTAAAAGGTGAAGCAAAGGTTGTTGTTGGTGATGAAGAGTATCATGCTAAAGCTGGAGATTTTATTTATATTCCAGCAGGGATTGAACATAATTACGCGGCTTGTTATGGTAGTGAGTATGAATTTTTATGTATGATTACTACTAAAGAAGACAAAATCACAATGATTTAATCTTCTTTAAAATAATGGGTGTTATTTACACTCATTATTTTGAGTAATTGCTTCTTCACTTTTAAGATGTTCGCAGTCTTGCTTTTTCAAAGTACTATTTGTTACTTTTGCGTTCCATAAAATTGCACCTGTTAGATTTAAATCTGTCATATCAACATCATTAAAAACAGCATAAGCAGCACCTGCATTTGTAAAATCTACATTTTCAAAAGTGGTTTCTAGGAAATTTGCTGACCAAATTGATAAATCTTTACATGATACATCTCCAAAACTTGCATTTGAAAAGTTAGCACCTTTGAAGGTTGTATTATTACATTTGATGCTTATTAGTTCTGCACCTGTAAAGTTGGCAGCTCTTGCATTTGTATTATTCATATTTGCATCTTTTAGATTTACACCCCAAAGATTTGTTTTTACAAGACTACTATTTTCGAAATTTACTCCTGTTAAATCACTTCCACTTAAATTAGCACCACTTAAATCTCTTTTACTTAAATCAGCCCCCGTTAAATCGCATTGTTGGCAATCTTTTGTATCTAAAAACTTTTTTAAATGAGCTGTGTCATATGAATAAAGTGATGATAATAAGGCTAATGATATTAATATTGTTTTCATGGCTTATCCTATTTTATGCTTTTAACTATTTCTAAAAAATCAGCTTCTCTTGTTCCACCTATTTTTTTACCAACTAATTCCATATTTGAAGCATTTGCAAAATAAAAGGTAGGAATACCTATGAATTTATAAGGTAAAATTTTCTCATCTTCGTGAATATCCATTATAACTGAAACAAAGTTTTCATTTACATAAGAGATGATTTGCTCATCTTTAAAAACTTTTTTCTTCATATAATTACACTCAGGACAAGTAGGTGATGAGTACATAATCATAAGTTTCTTGTTTTCAGTTATAGCCTTTTTCTTAGCACTGTCTAAATCTTTTTCAAAATTTATAGAGCTTGCAAAAACTGAAATTGCAAATAGACAAAGTAATATAAGTTTTTTCATGGTGACTCCTAATTTTTTTCTTTAATTATATTATAAATTATGGGAATTGTGGTTTTTAGTATTTGTTTTTTGATTATTTATTGCTACAATAAAAAAATTTATCAAAAGGAAAAGAATGCAATTAAAAATATATCAAATAGATGCATTCACAAGCACAATATTCAAAGGTAATTCAGCTGCTGTAATTATTCTTGATAAGTGGTTAGAAGTTGATATAATGCAATTAATTGCAATTGAAAATAATCTATCAGAAACAGCATTTGCAAAAAAATGTGATGATTCAAATTATGAAATAAGATGGTTTTCTCCAATTACTGAAATAGATTTTTGTGGACATGCAACTTTAGCCACTGCATTTGTTTTATTTGAAGAGAATACTTTATTAAAAGAAGTTACTTTTATAGCAAAAGCTGTTGGAAGTTTAAAAGTGAGCCAATTAGATGATGGATATATAAAAATGATATTTCCAAATAGAAAACCACAAAAAGTTAATAATATTCCAAAAGAGCTGAAAAAAGGTCTTTCAATTGAACCCAAAGATGTTTTAGTAAACCAACAAACATATTTTGTGGTTTATCCTAATGAAGAAGATGTATATAATATTAAAGTAAATTTAGATGAAATAAAAAAATTGGGACCTTTAGATGTAACAGTAACTGCAAAATCAAAAGAGTATGATTTTATTTCAAGATATTTTTGGCCTGCAAATGGTGGAATTGAAGATCCTGTAACTGGTTCAATGCATGCTGGTCTTGCTCCTTTATGGGCTCAAAGATTAAATAAAAATGATTTAGTAGCATATCAAGCATCACAACGTGGTGGAATATTAAAATGTAAAGTAACAGATTCTTCTGTTACTATTTTAGGAAAAGCAGTTAAGTATTTAGAAGGATATATAATAATAGGAGAAATAGATGAATAATATTGCTATACCATTTCAAACTATAGATTGGAGAAATATTCCAAAAACACAGCATAAAGGTGAAACTGGAGTTGCATATTGGCAAACAATACAATTTGATGGTTTAAGAGTTAGATATGTTGAATACACTAAAAATTATAAAGCAGATCATTGGTGTAAAAAGGGACATATTGTATATTGTTTAAAAGGTGAAGTTATAAATGAGCTTGAAGATGGTACTCAATCTGTATTAAAAGAAGGAATGTCATATATTGTTTCTGATGATTTAAGTTCTCATCGTTCTATTACAAAAAATGGTGTTCATTTATTAATAATTGATGGGAATTTTTTAAATTCAGATATTTAACAGCTTCAAAGTTTATTTTAATTAAACTTTCAATCTAGATTTAGACAATCTTCTATCTCTTTCAACTGGATCCACATATGTAACCCCCTTTAGTCTAAGATGCATTTTTAGAGTAAGATTAAAAAGAAAATATTTAACTGGTTTGAAAATTACAGTAAATTGATAACCTTCTTTTATCTCCGCACCAAACTCTCTTTTAAACTTTTGAATACCAGCTTCCTTTGAATCTTCTTTTATATCAGGAACAGCACCTAGAAAATCGAAGTTTGTTAGATTGTGGTTTTGGGCAAGATATTGCATTGCATATAGGTGTAGAAGTTTCAAACAACCATTTTTTGGTCTTGGAACACTTCCTGCGTATTCTGCAAATGCTGTTTTATCATCGAAAAATATTACTAATGCACCTTGTACTTTATCTTCAAAAGTAGCTTTAAACATTATCATATTGTCAGGGTGTAAGTTTTTGTATTGATAAGCAAATTCTTCTTTGTCTATTTGTAATTGAATTTTTTGTCTAGATAAGGTTTCATTACATAAGGTATATACTTCTTCAAAATTATCTGTTTTTGTTATGCTAATATTGTCTCTTATTGCGTGTCTTACGTATTTTCTTTGAGAAGAAGATACTCTTGTTAGCATATCGTCAAAATCACTGTTTATTGGAAGTTGAAATGTTCCCCATTTAAATGCGTTTGCATTTTTTGGATAAGTTCTAAAAATAGCACTTGGCTGAGGTTTATGAATAAAATCACAGATATGATTTTTTTTAATATAATTTTGCATATTTTCTAAAAAAGCTAATTCTTCTTCTATTGTTGAATTGTTTTTGTTTATAGTTTCTGTTGTAAAAACTATTCTTTTAAATATATATGTGCTGAATAATATGAAAGGAAGTATGAATTTATCTGATACAAACCAACCATAAATTGTACTTTTTGTTTTTAAATATTTTTCTTGAGCAAAAAAAGGTAAAATGTAGTCTATTTCATTTTCTTTTTTTATTAATCTAATCATTGGAACTTCTTAACAAAATGGATTTTTACGAATTATAATATAATCAACCTTATTATTTAAAATATAAATTTAAATTTTCTAAGTTTAACTGCTTTAATTTGAAACTTTTTATTAATAATTCTAAACTATAATAAATTTTTATTAAAATATTTAAAATAAATTATAGGAATTTTATGGCGTCAATTGAATTTTATTTATTAATTACAGCTTTTTTAATGCTTTTAAGTGTAGTTGCAAGTAAGCTATCTAATAAATTTGGAATACCATCATTATTTATATTTTTAGGACTTGGTATGCTAGCTGGTTCGGATGGAATTTTGGGTATCGAATTTGATAATGTAGAGTTAGCTCAAAATATTGGAACTTTAGCACTTATTTTTATCCTTTTTGCAGGAGGATTAGATACAGTTTGGAAATCAATAAAACCTGTTCTAAAGAATGGTTTGATTTTGGCAACACTTGGAGTGTTATTAACTGCTTTTTTTGTGGCTTTATGTGTTTATTATTTACTTGATTTTACTTTTTTAGAGTCTTTACTTTTAGGAGCAATTATCTCTTCAACTGATGCTGCTGCTGTTTTTGCAATATTAAGAGCAAAGGGTATTTCTTTAAAAAAGAAACTCTCACCTTTATTGGAGTTAGAATCAGGAAGTAATGACCCTATGGCAATTTTTTTAACGGTTGCTATTTTACAAATTATTATGTTACCTGAGAGTACAGATAGTACAGAATGGATTTTTAAATTTTTCTTACAGTTTTTTATAGGTGGAATTTTAGGGTATCTATTTGGGTATTTACTACCAATTATTTTAAATAGAATACATTTAACTTTTTATGGTCTTTATCCTGTATTTACAATTGGATGGGTTTTACTTCTATTTTCATCTTCTTCATTATTAGGTGGAAATGGATTTTTGGCCGTTTATATAGTTGGAATTGTTGCAAATACTAGAGAGTTTGTACATAAGAAAAATCTAATTGGTTTTCATGATGGTTTATCTTGGATTATGCAAATTGCAGTTTTCCTAGCTTTAGGACTTTTAGTTTTTCCTTCTCAACTGCCTGATGTTGCTTTATCAGGATTAGCTATTGCTTTTTGGTTAATGTTTGTAGCTCGACCTGCAGGAGTTTTTATAAGTACAATGTTTAGCTCTTTTACTTTTAAAGAAAAAACTTTTATTTCATGGGTCGGATTAAGGGGAGCTGTTCCTATTATTTTGGCAACATATCCATATTTACAGGGATTTGAAAAATCAAATTTGATTTTTAATATTGTATTTTTTATTGTTTTATTTTCAATTTTAATTCAAGGAACAACACTTCCTTTAATGGCAAAATGGTTAAAAGTAGAATCAAAAAGTAAAGACTTTAAAGGCGAAAGCATTATTGCTTCCCCACTTTTTTATCATACATTAAAGCAGTTTTATATTGAAGAAAAATCAAGAGTTATAGGCTTAAGTATTGTTGAGCTTAATTTACCAGCAGATTTTTTAATTCTTCTTATAAAAAGAGATAAAGATTATATAAAACCAACAGGTTCTACTCTTTTAGAAGAAAATGATATGTTATTAATTCAATGTAATAGTGAAAATAAATATAAAAAAGTTTTAAAAACTTTTCAAATAGAAAAAGAATAAAAGATTAGATAAGCCTAAATTTAGCTTATCTAAATTCTTAAAACTCTTCCCCATCATCTTCTGAATTACAACAATAAATACACTCTTCATCAAAATATGAATATTCATCATAGCAATAAAAACTATGACAAGATTCACACTTAAAACAGTCATATTTTTTTGATAATAATTGTTCTAACTCTTCTTGACTTATGTTGTTGTTTTTTGCAAACGCTTCAAAAACTCCTGTTGGATTTCTAGTTTCGTCTGATTTTAATTCATTTGCTAAATCTATTAATTCTTCGTTTGTCATAGTTTTTCCACTTTTAGTTTAAAATTTTACTTCTCATTTTTGCAATATCAATAGTTAATCTTTCTTTCATTGCAGGAGTAAAAGATTCATTTTCTTTAAAAACTTGATTTACTATATTTTCAAATTCATTGTCTGATAATTCTTTAGTTTCTTCTATTAGTTTGAAAAATAATACTCTTATTTTTTCATATTGATTTTCTTGCATAAATTAGGCCTTTTGTAAAAATTGAAGGTGTATTATAGAGAAAACTTTTAGTGAAAAAAATAAAAGAACCTAGAAATGGTATAAAAATAAGTATCAAAAGCACTCTTATGTTATAATCGCGATTAATTAAATAAACAAGGCTTTCAAAGAATGAATGAATCACAAATCAAAACACAAAAATTTATAATTAAGTATTTCACTGAAATTATGATAAAAGGTTCAACTGCAAAAAGACAGATGATATCTCAGGTTTACAATAACCTTGTAAATATTTTATCAAAAATTTCAAAAGATATTAAAGTAAAAAAATTTTTTGATAAGGTAGAAGTTGTTTGTCCTATTGAAGTGGTTGTAGAAGTAAGAATGAGACTTTTAGATACTCCTGGAATTCAACAAATATTAGAAGCAGTACAATTTGATAATATGAATACTTTAGATGATATAAAAGTTGTTGTAAATGAAATGATGGCCCATGAAATTCAAGGTAAGACATTTGTAGTTAGATGTAAGAGAACTGGAACTCAAGAGTTTAAATCAACACAAGTTGAGCAAACCGTTGGTGGATATATGCTTGCTATGAATGATACAAAAGGTGTTGATTTAAAAAATCCAGAAGTTACTATTAATATGGAATTAGTGTTTGCTCAATTAAACATTATTACACATAAGCACCAAGGAATGGGTGGATTTCCAATAGGAACACAAGGGAGTATTTTATCTTTGATGTCAGGTGGGTTTGATTCAACTGTAGCTTCATATCTTACTATAAAAAGAGGAATTAAAACTCACTTTATTTTCTTTAATCTTGGTGGAATTGCCCATGAAATTGGTGTAAAACAAGTTGCATATTATTTATGGAATAAATTTGGGTCTTCTCATAGAGTTCAGTTTATTTCTATTCCTTTTGATGATGTTGTAAGTGAAATCTTTAAAAGTGTAAGTGAACCTTATATGGGAGTTATGCTAAAAAGACTTATGTTAAGAGCTTCTGAAAAAGTAGCTGATAGTATGGGGATTGATGCTTTAGTTACAGGTGAAAGTGTTGCACAAGTTTCTAGTCAAACTTTAAGAAACCTAGCCTTAATCGATCAAGCTACAGATAAATTAGTTTTAAGACCACTATCTATGATGAGCAAACCAGATATTATTGATATTGCAAATAAAATTGGAACAACAAAATTTGCTGAAGCAATGCCTGAGTATTGTGGTGTGATTTCAAAAAATCCAGTTACCCATGGAAATTATGAAAGAGTTGCTAGTGAAGCTAAAAGATTTGATTATTCTATTTTAGATGAAGCTGTAAAAAACTCTGTTTTTGTAAATGTTGATGAGATTGATGTGGATATTAGTCAAATAGGTCAAATGGAAGTGGTTAGCGATTTAACAAGCGGTGATTATACAGTAATTGATATTAGACAAAGTGCTGATTGTATTGAAACTTCTGTAGAGACTTTGAAAATTCCATTTTACAAACTAAAAAGTGAGTTTAAAAAACTTCCGCAAGATAAAGAGTATTTATTTTATTGTGAAAAAGGAATTTTGAGCCAACTTCATGCACAGTATTTAAGAGATGCTGAAAATTATACAAATATAAAAGTTTACAGACCATAATGAAAACTCTTTTATTTGTAGTATTTATTTTTTCTTTCACTTATTTAAATGCTTCAAATATTAGACTTATAGATGAGAATTATGCAAAACAAATGCAAGGAATTACATATCAAAAAGAGTGTCCAGTTTCTCTAGATGATTTACGAATTGTTAATGTAAAGTATCTAGGCTTTGATGAAAAGGAATATTTTGGAGATATTGTAGTTCATAAAGATATAGCACTTGAAGTATCAATAATATTTGAAGAACTATTTACTATAAATTACCCAATACGAAAAATCTTTCCAATAGAAAAATACGATGGTGATGATTTTGAATCAATTGAAGATGATAATACATCAGCATTTAATTGTAGACTTGCAGAAGGAAGTAAAAAATACTCAAAACACTCTTATGGAAAAGCTATAGATATTAATCCTTTAGAGAATCCATATGTTTATAAAAATGGTTCAACTTCCCATAAAAATTCTGTTCAATATCTAAAAAGAGAAGAAAATCAAGATTCAATTGAAAAAAAAGCTATATTAACAGATTCAAGTCAAGCAGTACAAATATTTAAAAAACATGGATGGATATGGGGTGGAGACTGGGTAAATATAAAAGATTATCAGCATTTTCAGAAATAGTAAATATCAGTTTGCTTTTTGCCTAAGAATAGTAAAATAGTTTATATATTTAAATAAAAGGTGTTTTATGGAACTTGTTACCTCTGTTAATAATCACTCTCTAGCAGTTATGCTTTTGACTGTTTTAGCACTTTTTTTATTTACAAGAGAAAAAATACCTTTAGAAACTTCTAGTCTTTTTATAATTGTTTCTTTAACGGTTGGCTTTACGGTTTTCCCTTATTCTTATAAAGATACACAAATTCATGCTTTAGATTTTTTTTCAGGTTTTGGACATGAGGCTTTAATAGCTGTTTGTGCATTGATGATTGCAGGTCAAGGTTTAGTTCGAACAGGAGCTCTAGAACCTGTTGGTAGAATATTATCTAAGTTATGGGCCTCTGCTCCAAAATTATCTTTACTTCTTACTTTAGTTGTGGGTGCCACTTTAAGTGCTTTTGTAAATAATGTTCCTATTGTAATTTTATTATTACCTATTTTAACAGCTGTTTCAATACGTACAAAAACATCAGCTTCAAAGGTATTGATGCCTATGGGATTTGCAACACTTATTGGTGGAATGAGTACAACAATTGGAACTTCAACAAATTTATTAGTAGTTTCTGTAGCTGTTGAGATGGGATTAAAAAGTTTTGGTATGTTTGATTTCTTTTTACCTGTTGTAATTGCAGGTGCATTTGCAATGCTTTATTTATGGTTAGTGGTACCTTATCTTATGAAAGAGCGAAAAACTCCATTTTCTGATGCAAGTCCTAGAATATTTACTGCAAAGCTTTTTATACCTGAGGATTCAATATCAAAAGATCAGCCTTTAGATGAATTAGTTGCAAAAACAGATGGTATGATGAATGTACTTAGAATTCATAGAAATAGTACTGATATGTATATAATTCCAAATTCAAAAGCTATTATAAAAGCTGAAGATATGTTAGTTGTTGAAGATACAGCTGAAAATCTAAAAACCTATGAAACAATTTTAGGAGCTGTTTTATATACTAGCTTAGGAGCTGTTGATGATGAACATCCTTTAATGGCCCAAGAACAACAAATAGCTGAAGTTATAGTTTCTCAAGGTTCAAGATTAAATAACACAACACTATCACAAACAAGGTTTTTACAAAGACACAATGTTGTAGCTCTTGCACTTCATAGAAGTGGTAAAAAAACCGAAACTATTTTAAAAGATATGGGAGATATAAATTTAAAAGTAGGGGATGTTATTTTAATCCAAGGTAAAAGTGAACATATATCTGAATTAAAAAAGAGTAGAGAGTTATTAGTTTTGGATTCTACGGCTGATTTAGCTCACTCAAAACAAGCACCTATTGCATTTTTTATTATGTTAGGTATTGTAGCAGTTGCAGCTTTAGGAATATTGCCAATTGCAATTAGTGCAACTTTAGGTGTATTTTTAATGTTTCTGACAAATTGTATAAATTGGAAAGATGCTTCAGATGCTTTAAATACTCAGGTTGTACTAATAGTTGTAGCATCACTTGCTTTAGGCCAAGCTCTTTTAAAAACAGGAGCTGCTTCTTATTTAGCCCATTTATTTGTAGATTTTATGCAAGGAAGCTCTACTATATTTATGCTAAGTGGATTGATGCTTTTAATGGCAATTATGACAAATATCGTATCAAACAATGCAGCAGCGGTAATAGGAACTCCAATAGCAATAGGTATTGCACAACAGTTAAATCTACCAGCTGAGCCTTTTGTGTTAGCTGTATTATTTGGTGCAAATATGAGTTATGCAACACCAATGGCTTATAAAACAAATTTACTTGTTATGACAGCAGGTGGTTATACATTTAATGACTTTTTGAAAGTAGGAATTCCTTTGACTATTATTATGTGGATTTCTCTTTCTTGGTTATTAATGTTGCTTTACAATTTATAAATATATTTTACAAAAGGAAAAAAATGAAAAGATTATTGTTTTTATGTTTTACTGTTTTTTGCTTACTGTCAAATGTTTCAAATGCCAGTAATATTGATATAAACAAAGCTTATCAAAGTAAACAAAGTGATGTACAAGTTCAAGGAATTGGAAAAGTTATCAAAGTGCTAAAAGATGATACAAAAGGTAGTCGTCATCAAAAGTTTCTTTTAAAACTTTCTTCAAATCTTACTGTTTTAGTAGCTCATAATATTGACTTATCCAGAAGAGTTGCAGATATAAAAGTAGGAGATAGTATAGAGTTTTACGGAGAGTATGAGTGGAATAATAAAGGTGGAGTTCTTCATTGGACACACCATGATCCAAGAAATAAACATGTAGGTGGATGGCTAAAACATAATGGAATAATTTATCAATGAAAGAAAAAATATATTTAATTCCAGGTCTTATGACAGATGAAAGATTGTGGAGTAGAATAAAACCACTTTTGCAAAATGATTATGAATTGATTCACATTCCAATTCCTCACACAGAAGATTTTGATGAAATTATTGATATTTTATTTAAACAATTTTTCGATGAATCTGAAGAAAAAGTAAACCTTTTAGGTTTTTCATTAGGAGGTTATATAGCTTCTTATTTTGCAATTACATATCCAAATAGAGTAAATAGACTTTTAATGGTTGCTGCAACTCCTGGATCTTCAAGTGAAGCTGAAATAGAAAGAAGAAAAGAGAAATTTACAGTAATTGAAAAAGAAGGTTTCACAGGCTTGACACAGGATAAAGCAAAATCTTTAGTAGAAAAACAAAACAAAAATGATAAAGAGTTAATAAAAATCATTCAAGATATGTTTATTGATTTAGGAAAAGAGAGATTTATTTCTCAACTTACGAGCACTTTTTATAGAAAAGATTTATACGAAGATTTAGTAAATCTTGATATTCCTATTTGGTTTTATTATAGTTCTAATGATAGACTTTTAAGCCCTCATGCCTTAGATAGATTACTTAATAATGAGCACAATATGAAGCTTATTAGTAGAAATGGAACTAGTCATAATATACCACTTGAAGTTCCAGAACTTCTAAGTGATGTGATAAAAGATTGGATAAAAAGTTAATTATATTAAATTACTTCTCAAAAATCTGTTCAATTTTTTCTAACTCTATAATAGGTGGGTTTGGAAGTTCTGGAAAGGCTTTTTGAACTATTGAAGTTACCCATTGAGGGTAGATTCTAAAGTTAAGTTTTACCACAGCTTTTAATGGATATTTTAATTCTTCTTTTAAATCATAAGTTTCAACTCTTCTTGTTTTTGCAGGAATTCTTGTATCACTTAAAAGCTTCTCATACTTCCAAAATAACAATCCAACAGGATTTCCATCTTTATCTGCAAATACTTTCATAAATGGTCTTGCATCTGCTTGTAAATCACCATTAATATCAAGTTTTCCACTTGAAAATACTATTTCCTCATTTGCATCTTTTACTGTAATATCAAGCCATAATTCTCTAAAATCTGCAACTCCTGTTGGTAGGTGATGACCAGCACCTACATTTTCAACTCCAACATGAATTTGATTGTTTTTTATATTTACATCTAGTTTTGCTGAAGTTCTTAATAGTTGAAGTATTTGATCTTCATTTTCTTTATCTTTTAATCCTGCTAAAAAATGATTTGAACCTGCAAAATAGTGAACTTTTATATCTTTTTTTACAGCTCCACCATCTGTCGAAACGCCTTGAAGTGGAGTAAATTTATCATCTTTTAAATAGGTCATATGACAATCTATACAAGATTTATTTTTACTTTTATCTTCTTTATTGTTATAAGGTGATTTTTCCCACTCTTTAAAAGTTGATACTATTTGCTTATTTGTTGTTGGTGAAGTTTCATCATGACATGAAGCACAATATCTACTATCTTTATACAAAGGTTTCATATAACTTTCTTTATGAACATTTGGTTTTGCATTTATAAATTTGTGCCCTAAAAATTCTCCTAATGTTGATTCATCATCTTCAAAAGGATATTTTTTTCTATCTGTAAGATTTAAAGTATATGAAGCATTTCCTTGGCTTGTGGCATCAGTTATTCTATGACATGTTAAGCATGAAACTCCCTCTTCAAGTCTCGTATTTCCATGTTTTTCATAAGTTTTAACTAATGTTTCTGCATTTTTTTCAAAAAGTGTATTTGCCAAAAAATTATCATTCATTGAATGACTTGTTCTAGTAAGTCCAGTTGTAAGTGCACTTGGATTATGACATCCCATGCACCATTTTTTAAAATCATTACCCTCAACTTCACCTGCAATTGATTCCATAACCATATAATAAGGGTTTGACTCTACCAAATTTTTATGATTTGAATTTGCCCATTGATTAAAGATTTCACTATGACAAGATTTACATTTTGTTGAATTTGTCCAGTCTTCATTATGATAAATCACATCTTTTTGAGTTTTTAAATTAAGCAGTTCATTTTCAATTTTAGTTTCACTACTATATAAAGGAAGAGAAGTTAAAAAAGTAGATGCTAAAATAAGAGTACTTAGAGATTTATTTAATTTTGGCTTTTTTGTATGATAAAAAAGAAAAAATAAAAGTACAAAAGAACCATATAAATGTATATTAAAGCTTAATATTCCAAAAATATCTCCACCTGTATTTCCAATAAAAAATAGATAAAAACCACTTAAAACAATAAGAAGTAAAATAAATCCTAAAACCCATCCTATGATACTATTTACTCTTTTTATAACTATATATTTATAGGCGTGTTTATTCACAAAAGGAATAATATAAAAAATACAAAGAAAAATAGAAGCAAAAACATGAATTACTGAGATAATTTTTAGCTTATCCCATGAGATATTTAATATATCCATTTGTAAAATACCACTTAGAAATATTAAAAGAATTAATACTTTTATATTAAATATTTTCATTTATTAACTCCTGTATCTTTTGTATAATCAACAATATTTCCTTCTAATGTTTTTAAAAATTCTACTATTTCATCTATTTGTTGATTTGATAGATTTAGTCCAATTTGATGTTTTCCCATTATTTCCACAGCTTCTCTTATTTTATCAACAGAGCCATTATGAAAATAGGGTGATGTTTTTGTAACATTTCTTAAAATTGGAACTCTAAAAAACTGAGTATCTGCACGACCTTTATATCCTCCTTTATTTTCAAAAGGAAAGGTATTATCAATTATTTCAAAATCAGGAGGTGAGCCTAAATTTGGTCTTAAATCATGAATTCCAGCAAAGTGCCTTAATGGAAATCTTTGAACACTTTGGCCTCCAACACTCATTCCTGTATGACAACCACTACATCCAAAATTCATAAAGTTTACTAGACCTCTTTTTGCTGTTGCTGAAATGGCACTATTATCTCCTTCTAGAAAGTTATCAAAAGAACTTCTTGTAAGTAAGGTTTTTACATAAGAAGCTATTGCTTTTTGGATATTTATAAAGCTTAGACTATTTTCTTCTTTGAAAACTTCATTAAAACTTTTTACATATTTTCTATTTTCTAGTAGTTTTTTAATTAAATCATCTTCTTTGATATTCATTTTATGAGGTGCTTCTATTGAGTTACTAATTTGTTTTTCTAAAGTTTTTACTTCACCATCCCATGTGAGAATTTTTGCTAAAGAAGAGTTTAAAATAGTCATTGTATTTAGATGATAGGGGTTTATCGTACCTTTATAACCAATTGCAGTTGATAATCTATCTGTTCCACTTTCATCACTTAGGTGGCAAACTACACAGTTATTTGCATTTTTCATATCATTAGGCTGTTTTTTTGAGCTAATTGCATTTAAAATAACTTTCTTTTCATTTTGATCTTTACTAATCATATGACAAGTTGAGCAGCTAATAGTATTATCTAAAGATAATTTTGTATCAAAAAATAGTTCTTTTCCTAAGGCTATTTTTTCATGGCTTAAAGGATTTTTTTCATCATTTGCTATTTTTAATAACTCTTCATAGGTATTTGGAATTGGTTTTAAACCTTTTGATCGCGCAGTGGCTCGTAGTTGTTCGTCTTTGTATGTTTTGAAATTTCTTTCTTTTGTAAGATTTGGAAGTGATAATAAAAATGATATGAAAAGAAGAGCTACTATTATTACTTGTAAAAATGATTTCATTTTTTTCCTATATTTTGCTTATTTTATATTTCATCTTAGCAAAAATAGGAAAATTAAAAATTGTTAGAAATCAAGTTTTAAAAAACAAATAAAAATAAATACATAAAAATTCCCATAATTGATGTTAGTGTTAATGCTGAAAAAATAGCTTTACCAATTTTTTTATGTTTCATTCCATCAAGTTCATTTCTTTTATATTGTTTATAAGATGAAATAAATAAAAATATCCATCCAGCAATTGCAGCAATTGCTATAAAAATATGAATTATTAAAAAAACTAGCATAAAATCAAAAGATATATTACTATATTTTGAATACTCCATAAATCCACCTGAAATTCTAAGACCAATTTCAAATAAAACTACTATGTATAAAGTCAAACATAAAATTATAAGTTGAGAAAAAAAGTGTTTTTTATACTGTTTTCTTATAGCAAAAAAAATACTAAATATAAGTAAAAATGGTAAAATTGCAAAATAAACAGTTGCAATATCCATATAAAGAGGCGCATTTGTGCCTAAAAATCCCTTAGAAAAAAACATATTATTTTAGTTTTTTCGCAGGGTTCTTCATAATAATTTTTTCAATCAAAATAAAACCAAATGGAATTAATGAATAAACAAATAATTGAAACCCTAAAAATTTCCATTTATACTTATTCATAGCCATAATTAAAGCTATAAAAAATAGTATAAATAAAACTCCATGACCCATCCCCACAACTTTTACAGCCATTGGATAATCAAACATATATTTTAATGGCATTGCAATAAATACTAACAGTAAATAAGATATTCCTTCTACAAATGAGATCAATCTAAATCTCGAAAATGTATCATTTTTCATAATAATCCTTTAAATAAAACGTGAGTATATAAAAGTTTGGTTTATGAAAAGTTAATATAAAATAAATTTATGAATACAAACAAAATTATTTTTACTTTACTAATGTTGTACATTTTAGCAGATATATTAAAAACTTATTTTTTTTAGAAAAAAACAAATTATCTAAAATACTACTTTTTTGTGTTAAAATCGCGAATGAAAAACATAATACTAACTACATTAAATTCAAGATATTCTCATACTTCATTAGGATTGAGATATTTAATAGCAAATTTAAAAGAATTAAAACCTCAAGCTGAAATTTTAGAGTTTGTTATAAACTCTTCAGTTCAAACAATTGCAGAACAAATACTTTCTAAAAAACCAAAAATCATAGGAATAGCTGTATATATTTGGAATGCTTTTGATATAGGTGAACTTGTACGAATAATAAAAAAAGTATCTCCCAAAACTATTGTTGTTTTGGGTGGTCCTGAAGTTAGTTACTCTCCACTTAGAGTAAATTTTGATATGGCTGATTATATAATTTGCGGTGAAGGTGAAGTCTCTTTTTATAATCTTTGTAGAGAGTTATTAGATGGAAACTGTACTCAAGGAAGAACTATTCATTCTCCAAAAGTTGATTTTGAAACAATCGCTTTACCATATGATGATTATACAGATTTTGATATAAAAAATAGACATATTTATGTTGAAAATGCACGTGGTTGTCCCTTTGAGTGTGAATTTTGCTTATCTTCAATAGAAACAAAAATGAGATATTTAGATATAAATATTTTCTTAGATGAGATCGAAAAACTGTGGCAAAGAGGCGCTAGAAGTTTTAAGTTTATAGATAGAACCTTTAATATTAAAATTTCTTATGCAAAAGCTATTTTGAACTACTTTTTAGCAAAGCAAGAAGACTATTTCTTACATTTTGAAGTTATCCCTGATAATTTTCCTGAAGAATTAAGGGATTTAATAAAGCAGTTTAAAGCAGGGTGTTTACAACTTGAAGTTGGTATTCAAACTTTAAATTTAGATGTGGCAAAAGAGATTAGAAGAAATTTAAAACTAGACAAAATAAAAGATAATTTAAAGTTTTTATCTCAAGAAACACATGCTCATATGCATATAGATTTAATTATTGGACTTCCAAGTGAAAGTATTGAAAGTTTTGGAAGAAATTTAAATCAACTTTATACACTTTCAACGGGTGAAATACAAGTGGGAATTTTGAAAAAGTTATCAGGAACTACCCTTGATAGACATGACAAAATTTATGGAATGGTTTATAATGACGCTCCTCCTTATGATATTTTAAAAAATGATTTAATCAGTTTTGATTTGATGCAAGATATGAAACGGTTTGCAAGATTTTGGGATATTATTTACAATAGTGGTAATTTTCAAAAAACTACAGCTTTACTTTTTAGCGATGGAAAAGTGTATGAGAATTTTTATGATTTCTCAAAATGGCTTTATAAAAGAAGTGAATCTACTTATAAGATTTCTCTTGATAGAATTGCGCAATTTTTGTATGAATATCTTAGTAATTCTTATGATAAAGAGTTAATAGCTAATGCTATTTTACAAGATGTTATGAGTGTAGAAGGAAGAAGTTTCCCTACATTTTTAAAAAAAATAATACCTGATACTTATGATTTTGCACAAAAAGAAGTATCAAAAGCAAATAAAAGACAGCAATTAAGGAAAGAATAGTGAGTAAAATTATTGTTAGCAGAATTTGTATTTTAGCAATTTTTGCATCTACATCTTATGCTTTAGATGTTGATAAACATTTAGAGTTATCTTATGTAAAAACAAGTGGAAATTCAAATACAAGTACATTTTCAACTAAATTAGAAGCATCAACTGCTTTAAGTGATAGAAGTAGTTTCAAAGCAAAAGGAAATATCCTTTATAGTGAAAATAACAAGGAAAGTTCTGCAAATAAATATGATATTGAATTAGATTATAATTATATGTTAGATGAAAAAATTTACGCTTATTATGGAGTAAATTATTTAAAAGATCAATTTTCAGATTATGATTATAGATTAAATACAGGACCAGGACTTGGGTATAAATTATTAGATACAAAAGAACAAACTGTTGATTTACAAGGTGGTTTGGATTATGCCCTAGATCAATACTCAAGTGGTATAAAAGATGAATATGTAGCTTCAAGAGCTGAAATAAACTATAGATATAAAATCAATGAAAATTTAAAGTTTAAACAAATGTTTAATTATTTAGTTTCTCTTGAAGATAATGATAAATATTTTATGGCAAGTGATACATCATTGGGTGTTAAAATGACTGATAACCTGTCTTTGGGTGTTAGTTATAGAATTGATTATGTAAATCAAACTACTAAAGAGAAAGCAGATAAAAAACTTTTAACTTCTTTAATAGTAGATTTCTAAAATTATTTAGAGATTAAACTAAACTGTTTTTGCAGTTTAGTTTTTTTTGAACTTATTAAAAATAGGTGTAAAAATAGGAAGAATTTTTACAGTTAAAAATCCTACTATTCCTCCAAGTATAATCTCACTTAAAAAACCTCCTAATGGTATAGCTTTTATTGCACTATCCATAAAGTGTAAGATATGAGTTTCATGGGCAACGATTCCTCCACCAACTGCTAACATAGCAATAGTTCCTAAAATTCCAATACCTTTTATAATCCATGGCATTGAGTTTACAAAAGCATTTCCAATAGTTTTTGAAATTGCACTTTTCTTCTCTTGTAGATAAAAACCAATATCATCAAGTTTTATAATTAAAGCAACTATTCCATATACAAAAACAGTTGTTAATACTCCAACTAGAGTTAAAACAGAAAGTTTTGTTATAAATTCTGTATTTTCAATAAGACTTAATGATATTACAATAATTTCAAAAGATAAAATAAAATCTGTTTTAATAGCACTTTTTACTTTTTCATCCTCAAGTTTTTCACTTGATAACTCTTTTATTGTTTCCTTTTCATCTTCAACTTCATGATGATGCCCCATTTTTTCTAAAATACTCTCAACACCTTCATAAGCTAGATAAATTCCCCCAAGAATCAAAATAGGAGAGATAGCCCAAGGTGCAAGGTAACTAAGAAGTAAAACTATAGGAATAATGATAAATTTGTTTTTAAAACTTCCCTTTGCAATTTTATAAACAATAGGTAACTCTCTTAAAGCAGCTTTTCTTTTTGCTTCTAGAATAGCTATTTGTCTAATATTTTCTAGCTCTTTAAAAATTTCTTGTTGAGATTTTTCATCTAGTTTCTCAATATTTTGTTTTAATTCATCTACAGATTTAGCTTTTGATAATTCTCTTTTCAAAATATCAGAAGTTGTTTCATTTGTAAAATTTGCAATTGCAGCTAAGTCATCTACTAAAAGTCCAGATGATTTAATACTTGCTAATTTTGTATATGTAGCAATATCGTCAAATAAAAGCCCTATATCATCAAGTGAAGTTGCCAGTGATTTGGCAGTTGTTGCCATAGTCTTTCCCGCAAGTGAACTTATATCATCTGTTAAAACTGATAAGTAGCCTAATATTCCAGCCATTAAAATCCTTTTGTAATTATATTTCTTGTTTTGTGATATTTAGTGTTATTATAAAAACTGCACCATCATTATCATTTTTTACTGTTAATTTTCCATTCATGTTTTTTTCAATAATAAGTTTTGACATATAAAGCCCAATTCCAGTTCCGTTACCTTTTCCTTTTGTTGTAAAATATGGTTCAAATATTCTATCTATAATCTCTTCATTTATTCCATTTGCATTATCTTTAATTTTAACTATTACATTATTCTCAATCTTAGAAACATTAACTTTAATTATTGGTTTTTCAATTTTATTTGAAACTAAAGCATCCCTTGCATTTGTAATAATATTTAATAATACTTGAGAAAATTCATTTTCATAATCATATATTTCCACATCATCAATAATCTCTTTTACTACTTCAATATTATAAAATCTAAGGGTTGAACTTAATATTTCTAAGGTATTCTCAATACTATGCTCAACTTTAAATAGATTTTTATTTTTGGTTGGTTCAAAAAAGTTTCTAAAAGTATCTATTGTATTTGACATTGAGTTTATTATCATTTTTGATTTATCAATGGTTTCATTTAGCTCTTCTTTTGTTAAAACATCATTTTCATATTTAAAACCAATATTTTGTATTGTTAAACTCAAATTATTTAAAGGTTGTCTCCATTGATGAGCTATGTTATTTATCATTTCACCAATTTCTGCTGATCTTGATTGGTGAATTAATATCTCTTCTTGAGCTTTTTGTTTTTTTATTTCATCTTCAACTCTAATTTCAAGTTCAATATTTAATCTTTTGTGATAATAAATGTAAAAATAAAAGATAAAAAATAAAATTAATACAAATATTGAAACAGCTGTATTAAATAAAATAATCTGTTTTCTTCCCTGTTTATAAATATCTCTATAATTATCTAATTTTAACATTGCTAAGTTTTTATTATTGTTTTGTAATGAAATAATATTAGATAAAATATCTTCACTATATACAAAATGAACTTCTACTTTATCTAAAAATATACTTTTTAAAGTTTTATTTGTTTTATTGGAAACTATATCAATAAATTTTATACTATTTTTAAATTCATCATTAAAGTTTTCTAAATATATTTTTTTACCTACATAAATAAACCCTCTTGTTTTACCACTTAAATCAGATTTTAGTATTCGAGATTTTACAATATAGTAGTAGTTATTTTGATATTTGGCTATTGAGATATTTTCATCATCTGTTATTGAATCTACTATATATTTAGTAAAATTATCTTTATTTAGAGTTTTTATATTTTTTGATAATTGAGTATGAATATTTTTATTTTCTAAATTCATAAAAATCATAAAATCTAAATTTACATTTTCTAAAGTAGTGGTCGTATCCCGAAAATTTTCGTATATATACTTTTCATTTTGATCTTTTATAAATTCGTATGTATCATCCCAATAACTATAATCATTTGCTGTTATTTTTATTGTTTTAAATTTTGTATCAATAAATGTCATTAATGAATTTAAAACTTTATTATTTTCTTGTTTTTCTAAGTTTATAAAACTTTTTATAAAATAATTAAAGCTTAAGTAGTTAAAAGAAATTATAAGAATAATAATTATCCAAAAAATAGAAAATTTATTTTTTATAATTTTATTAATCATGATTGAGACCTTAGTATTACAATAATTTTTGAAAGTAATGTCAATTATATCAAAAAATTACTACATATTTTGAATATTTATATTGGATTTTATCAAAGCCACCTAAAGCTTTATATATAATACATAAAAAAATAAAAAGAGAAAAATTTGAATAAGATTTATGATGTAATTGTAATTGGTGGTGGACCTGCTGGGATAATGGCAAGTATAAGTGCTGCAAAAGAAAAAAACGATGTTTTATTACTTGAAAAACTTCCTAAGATTGCTGCAAAACTAAAAGCTACAGGTGGAGGAAAATGTAATCTTACAAATACTCTAAGTACTGAAGACTTTATGGGAAAATTTGGTAAAAATGGACGTTTTATGACCCATGCTTTAGCTGCTTTTACAGCAGATGATTTAAGAGATTTTTTTCTAAGTATAGGAGTTGAAACAATTGCTAGGGATGGATTTAGAGTATTTCCAGCAGATCATAGTTCAAGTATTATTTTAAAATCTTTAGATGATGAAATTGCAAGATTAAATATAGAAGTTCAATGTTCTGTTGATATTCAAACTATTCAAAAAATAGATGATATTTTTATTATAAACTCAAAAGACACTATTTATAACTCAAGAAATATTATTCTAGCAACGGGAGGATTAGGTTATCCAACTTTAGGAGCAACGGGAGATGGTTATATTTTTGCAAAAGAGTTTGGTCATGAAGTTACTTCCCTTCATCCTGCAATGATGCCACTTTTTACGAAAGAAAAGAATTTTGCTGTTTGCAAAGCTGATACTATTGCTAAGGCTATATTAAAAGTAGATATTCCAAAATATAAAAAACTAAAACTAACTGGAGATTTAATCTTCACAAATAATGGAATTCGTGGTCCTGTTGTATTGGATTTTGCAAGGGAACTAACTCCCATTTTAGCAAAATATGATGAAGTTCCACTTTTAATTAGTTTTTTAAAAGGTATGAATGAAGAGCAAATTTATACACATATTAAAAAAGAGATTGAAAAAAATCCTACAAATACGGTTTTAGAAAATCTAAATACACTTTTAGCTTCAAGTGTAGCACAAGAGATTTGTAATATTTGTGATGTGGATTCAAGTCAAAGATTTAAAAATATTGATGGAATAAAAAGAGAAAAACTAATCAAAACTTTAGCTTGGACACCACTTACGGTAATTGGTCATGAAGGCTTTAAAAATGCCATGATTACAAGAGGTGGAGTTGAGTTAAAACAAATAGATTCAAAAACAATGCAAAGCAGTTTAGTTTCAGGACTTTTCTTTTGTGGAGAAGTAGTAAACATAGATGGACCTTGTGGCGGATATAATCTTCAATGGTCATTTTCAAGTGGAAATCTTGCAGGAAAAATAGGAAAATTATATTAGTATTATAATTAAATTAATAAAAGGAAGAAAATATGAACAATACAGCAAAAATTTTATGGACAACTGATAATAAAGAAACAGCTATGAATATGATATGTTTATATGCTCATAATGCAAAACTAAAAGGTTGGATAGGAAATGTTCAAATCCTTATTTGGGGAGCATCTCAAGGATTAGTTGCAAAAGATAAAGAAGTTCAAGAAAAAATTAAACAAATGATAGCAGATGGTGTAGAAGTAATTGCATGTAAAAAATGTGCTGAAGATTTAGGAGTTGAAAATGAACTTAAATCTTGTGATATGCAAGTTTATTACACAGGTGAGCTTTTAAGCTCTTGGGTTAAAAGTGGAGAAAGTATTATTTCTGTTTGATTTTTAGTATTGAAAAAGAAATAAAACTAACAAAAAATAAACTTAACCCAATATATAAAAAGAAATCTTGGATTTCTAAAAAGTCTAAAAAAGGATGAAAAACTATAGGAGATAAAAACTGCCCTAAAAATATAGCAGAAGTAAAATATCCTGAACTTTTTACTCTTTTTTCATGACTTGTTTTACTTAGCATCCAAGCTGTTGCATTTGTCATCATAATTCCACCTGCAAAACCTAGAATAGGGCTAGTTATAAAAAAGAAATAGATATGATTTATAACACCTACAAGTGAAAATCTAAGGGCCATTAACGTAATACCTATTAAATAAATAGCAATAAAATTTAAGTATTTTTTCAATTTTGAAAAAGCAATAGCTCCTAAAGCATTGCAAAAAAATGCAGTAGCAATTACAGTTCCAGCCATTTTCCCACTAGCTTCAAATTTTTCTATTAATAAAAAAGGAATTTGCGTTGGTAAAATAAAAAACAATAGCATATAAATAAATGCAAGAAAATATACAACAAGCATATTTTTTCCAATATCTATAGATAATTCTTCTTGTGTGCTTTCTATTTTTTTCTCTTTTAAAAATAGAATTACAAAAGGCAATAATACTAAACCAATAAAATATATACCAAAAGGGAAACGCCAGTTTATATCAGATAAAAAACCACCACCAACGACAAAAAATACTCCACCAATTGCCATAAATGCACTTTGATATCCCATGAATTTGTGTCTATCATGTTCTTTGAAATAATCTCCCACTAAAGAAGTAGAAACTATCATCAAAGTTGCTACACATAATCCAAATAAAGCTCGTGATGCAAGAAGTGATTCAATGCTATTTAGATAAAGCCCTGCAGTTCCAAAAAAAGAAAAGAAGAAAAGTGCAATAAGTAGAGATCTCTTCTTTCCAAAGCTAAAAATAAAATGCCCTAAAATAGGTGCTAAAAGTGCAATTACCAGTGAAGGAAGCGTGAGCATTAATCTTGAATAAAATTCTATATTGTTTATATTTGTAAAATATTCTTTAAGATGTGGAAGAGTTGTTACAATAGCGACATTTGACATACTAGTTGTCATTGCTAATAAAAGCATTGTTAAAATGGTTAGTTTACTTATATTTCTCATTTTTGAATTATAGTGAAAATAAATTATTCAGAAATTATATTTTGTATAAATTTTCGATAATCACTAATTGCTCTTTTTGTGAATAGTTAAATCTAAATTCGCACTCTTTTAAATAAAAGAAAAAGTTCTCTTCTTCTACACCTTTATATTTCTTTAGATTTTCTTCTAAAAATTTCCAAAATTCATTAAGTTTTGATTGATAAGAATTTTTTGAGTGGATTTTATGCCAATTTAAATACTCTATAAAACCATCTTCTATATCAAAAGCTCTTTTACCAATTTTTGGCATAAGAATAGTATATATCTTTTCATTTGAATAAAATCCCATTATATTTATGGCTTGGCTTAAAGATTTTTTCTTTTTCTTTTTTTCACGTTCTTTTATATAATAAAACTCTTCATATTCTGTATTGTCTTTTACTGAGTTATTATATTGGTTTTCTAAATATATAGCTATTTCTTTTCTATAAATATCAAATCTATCTTTTACTGTTTTATAATTTAATTGTAGTTCTTTAGAGGTTTCAAGGGCATTTTTATTTTGAGAAAAACTTATTGCTACTTGCTTGTCTTTTTCTATTTTTTTTAGGGAATATTTTTTTGCACATTTTTTACATTTTATATAATCATTTGCTAGAATATAAAAGTTTGTGTTATTGCAGTTTTGACATTTCATTTCATATATTAGCATCTTTTGTATATTTTTTGTTCTAAAAATACATAAGAGTTTTATAAAATTATGATAAGTTTATAAATATAAAAATATACTACAATAATCTAAGAACTACTCGTAAGGAAAAACATGGAACATGTAGCTTTATCTCTAATCTTTTGGTATGGAATTTTACATGCTTTTGGAGCTGATCATTTAACTGCAATTGCAGATTTTTCAATAGGAAAAAATAAAAGAAAAACAATGCTTATTACAAGTATGTTTGCAGTAGGTCATGGAATATCACTTTTTATTTTTGCAAAAATACTTGAAACATATAAAATATCAGATGAGATACTAGCTTATGGAGATGTTATTTCTGCTTCTGTGATTTTAGGAATGGGAATTTATTTATTATGGTTAGTATTTACAAATAGAATAAACTTAAGTAAGCATATTCACGATGGCAAAGAGCATGTTCATATTTATTTTGGTAAAGAACATTTTCATACAAATAAAGATGTAAGTTCAGCTTTTGCAATAGGAACTCTTATGGGAATAGGTGGAGTTAGAGGAATGTTAGTTACTCTAGGACTGGTTGAAAGTGCTGGTGTTGATTTTACTATGGTTTTAGCTTTTACTTTGGGTGTTATGATTATCTTTTTAGCTTTTGGGGCATTTATTTTATATATAAATAAAAATTTATTAAATTCTCAACAAAATATTAAAAGAATATTTACTGTTGCAGGCATTGTTTCTGTAGTTGTTGGTACTAACTTTTTATTAGCTTAGGGTTAATTTAAAAGTCAAAGGAGTAATAATTGCATATAAAAGCACTTAAGAGAGTATACTCTACAATAAAGTAATAAAAGGCATACAATGAAAATAGCAATTCCAGTAAAAGATGAGAGTTTAACATTCTTTAGTAATGCAGGACATACTCCAAAGTTTGCAATTTATGATTTGACAGGTTCAGGAATGTTCAAATCATTTAAATTAGATTCCATAATCACAAATCCAAGAACAGATTTAGACCATGACCATGCTGAAGAAGATCATGAGTGTAATCATAAACATGATGATGCCCAACATATTGCTCAACATAATAAAATGGGTGAAGCTTTAGTTGAGTGTAGTTATGTGGTTGTTAGAAAAGCTTGTAAGAATACAGCTAATTCATTTACTTCACAAGGTATAAAATTAGTTAAATATAATGGTGACTCAACAGATGTAAATGCAATCTTAAAAGAGACATCTATTTCTTTTAAATAAAAAAATAAAACTTGTTCTAAAAATACCTAAGTGTAAATAAAAATTATACTATATTTAGACTTTTTGAGTTAAACTATTTAAAATGAATAATTATTCAGAAAAATAGTTTAACTCAAAAGGATAATAATATGTGTAAAGATTGCGGTTGTACAATAGCAGGTCAAGAACATCACCACCATCACGACATTCATGAACATGGACTTGTTCATGATCATGACCATCCACATGATAATTTGGCTTTTAGTAATACTCATCAAGCAGCCCATAAAACACTAAATCACAATCCCCAATTAAACGATGCTAAAACAATCTCTGTAATTAAAAAGATTTTAGATAAAAATGACCATGAAGCTTCACATAATAGAACTCATTTTGATTCACATAAGGTTTTAGGAATAAATCTTATGAGTAGTCCTGGAAGTGGTAAAACTACACTTTTAGAAAATATTGCTGATATGGTTGATTTTAAATTTGCAGTTGTTGAGGGTGACTTAGAAACTTCAAAAGATGCAGATAGATTAAAAGCAAAGGGAATAAACGCTGTTCAAATTCAAACAGGAAGTGCTTGTCATCTTGATGCTTTTATGGTTCACAAAGGTTTACATGATATCTCTTTAAATGATGTAGATGTGTGTTTTGTGGAAAATGTAGGAAATCTTGTTTGTCCAGCATCTTATGATGTGGGAACTCATTTAAATATTGTTTTGGTTTCAGTTCCTGAAGGAGAAGATAAAATTGCTAAATATCCTGTGATGTTTAGATGTGCTGATTTAATACTTATTACAAAAACAGATTTACTTCCTTATTTTGAATATGATATAGAAAAAGAAAAAGCAGAAGCTAGAAAACTAAAACCAAATGTAGATATTTTAGAAGTAAATATAAAAGATAAACAATCACTTCAAAATGTAATTGATTGGATTAATTTCAAAAGAAAGATGAGATGATATTTGCAGAATCATTCATAAAATTGTTTTACAAATAATAAATCAAAAGGAAAAAATTGTATGTGTTTATCAATACCATCAAAAATAAAAAGTATAGATAGTGAACTGAACACTTGTGTAGTTGATACAATGGGTGTTGAAAGAAGTGCAAGTTTAGATTTAATAGATCAAGATGTTGTAGTTGGAGATTATGTTTTAATTCATATTGGATTTGCAATGAATAAAATAGACGAAGTTGATGCCCTAGAGTCACTGAAAGTCTACGCTGAAATAATAGAAAAGATGGAAGAGCAAGATAGATTAGATGCTATTGAGCAATCTGATAATTGTCCAAATAGATAGGCTAAAAAATATTATGGAAAAAGTATTACAACTAAAAGATTTATATGATGGTTTTAGAGATGCTAAGGTAATAAAAGCATATAAGAAAATAATAGATGATGATTTAAAAGATTATGATGGGATTATAAATATTATGGAAGTTTGTGGTGGGCACACTCATACTATTATGAAATATGGAATTCCACAACTAATAAATAAAAAAATAAACTTTATACATGGACCGGGATGTCCTGTTTGTGTAATGCCAAAAGAGAGAATCGATAGTGCTTATGAGTTAAGTTTACAAGAAGATGTAATACTTGTAACTCTAGGAGATATGATAAAAGTTCCAGGAAGTAAGGGAAGTTTACAAAATGCAAGAAGCAAAGGGGCTGATGTAAGATTTGTTTATTCACCAATGGAGTGTATAAAAATAGCAAATGAAAATCCAAATAAAACAGTAGTATTTTTTGCAATAGGATTTGAAACTACAACTCCAATGACTTGTGCTTTATTGGAGCAAGTAATAAAACATGATATTACAAATATACTTTTTCATATAAACCATATTACAGTTCCTGAAGTTATGCGTGTACTTGTTCAAAGTAGTGATTGTAAGATTGATGCTTTTTTAGGACCATCACATGTAAGTGTTATTAGTGGAAGTAAGATATATGAAGAGTTCCCAAGGGATTATAATAAACCAGTAGTTGTAAGTGGCTTTGAGCCAGTAGACGTGATGCAATCTCTTTATATGATAGTAAAACAGTTTGTAGAGAAAAGAAGTGATTTAGAAATAGAGTATAAAAGACTTGTTTCATATGATGGAAATCTAAAAGCTCAGGATTTAATAAACAAATACTTCAAAAAAGTTCCTTTTAAATTTAGAGGTATTGGAGAGGTTGAAGATAGTGGTTATGAACTAAAAGATGAATTTGATAAATACAATGCAAAAATAGTATATAAAGAAATATTACCAACAAAAGAAGTAAAAGATAACAAAGCTTGCAGATGCCCAGATATTCTAAAGGGAGTTGCAAAACCACATGATTGTAAAATCTTTGGAACACTATGTACCCCTACAAATCCAATTGGTTCTTGTATGGTTAGCTCAGAGGGTGCATGTAGTGCTTATTATAAATATGGTAATCTTTTATAAAAAAAGTAAACTGCTTTACTTTTTTGAAAGATTACGAGATTTATGATGTTTAATCTTTAGTTTAAACCATAAATGTCTGAGAATCTTTTATAAAGAAAGAATACTGCTTTACTTTTTATAAATTTTAGAAAAAGGTTTTAATATTATGAGTCAAATTATAAGTAAAAAAATAGGTTTTATAGGCGCAGGTGTAATGGGTAAATTTATGATTTTAAATCTAATGAAAAAAGGATTTGAAGTTGAAGTATATGCACGAAATAAAGAAAAAATCAAAGATATATTAGAAGAAGGTGCAATATTTTGTGAAACTATAGAATCTTGTGCAAAAGATAAAGATGTAGTTATAACAATAGTTGGATATCCAAAAGATGTAGAAGAAGTATATTTATCTCAAAAGGGTATTTTAAATAGTGCAAATGAAAATACTTACTTAATAGATATGACAACTACAAGTCCAAAGCTAACAATAGATATTTATAATAAGGCAAAAGAAAAAGGATTAAAATTCTTAGATGCCCCTGTTTCAGGTGGAGATCTTGGAGCTAAAAATGCCACCTTATCTATTATGGTTGGTGGAGATGAAGATAACTTCAATGCTTGTAAAGAAGTTTTTGAAGCTATGGAGACTACGATTATCTATGAGGGTAAAGCAGGAAATGGACAACATACAAAAATGGCAAATCAAGTAGCAATTGCTGGAATAATTGCAGGTATTAGTGAAGCTATTGCTTATGGAAATAAAGTTGGATTAGATATACCTACAATGCTTGCAAGTATTAGTAATGGAGCAGCATCAAGTTGGCAAATGACAAATAATGCTCCTAAAATGAATAAAAGAGATTTTGAGCCAGGCTTTTATATAAAACATATTGTAAAAGATTTAAAAATAGCAAATGAAGAAGTAGCAAATCTAAAAGTACTACAAGATGTTATAGAGATGTATGAAACTTTAGAAAAAAATGGTGATGGCGATTTAGGAACTCAAGCAATTTGTAAATATTATGAGTAAAAAATAAAAGAAAGAACAAGTATAATCCATAATGCAAAACACAATATATGAATATGAAGAGATAAAAGAAGAAAAATATAAAGAGTTAAAAACACATATTATAGATAATTTATCTCTTCATAAATATTTCAAACTTGATTGGAAGACTTTAAATGCTAGACAATATTGTGGAATTTTAAATTTTGATAATCAAGATTTTTATATCTTGCCAAAAATTGCAAATCACAACGATGAACAAAATCTAAATATATTTATTTATATGTTGATGTATGCTTATAATATAAATCTATTAAATAAACAAATAGCCTCTTGCCAAAATCAAAAGCACTCTATTTTAGAAGTTTTTGTTCAAATGTTTGCATCAAATCTTTTGAATGAATTGAAAAAAGGTATATATAAAGAGTATATTACCCAAGAAGATAATCTTCCTGTTTTAAAAGGAAAATATCTAATAAATGAAAATCTAAAATATAACTTCACAAAAAATAAAATTTATTGTGAATATGATGAATTTAGTCCAAATAATAGTCTAAATCAATTTTTTCTATATGCAATAAAATATCTTCAAAAGTTTGTAAAAGATAAGAAGCTTTTAAAACAGTGTGAACTAATATTTGATGAGGTTGAATATAGACAAATAGATATAAATAAATTTGATAGGATTCATTTCAATAGATTAAATCAAAGATTTAAAACCAGCTTTGAAATAGCTATTTTACTTTTGAAACAATCAATTCCACTATTTAGTCAAGATAAAAAATCATTCGCTTTTTTATTTGATATGAATATATTGTTTGAGAAGTTTATAGCTAGAATTGTAAAAGAATTAGATAATAATGCAAAAATACAAAATAGTGATAAGTATGAAGATTTAATATTAAAGCCAGATATAATAATACAAAACCAAATAATAGATACAAAATATAAAAAAATCAAAGCAATAGAAGATATAAAACAAAGTGATAAACTTCAATCCTTTGCTTATGGAGTAAATTATGCAGTTGATAATGTGATGCTTTTGTATCCTAATCATTTGGATGAAATAAAATATGATTTAATTTTGGGAAAATATGATAAAAAAGTAGAGTTAAAAATAAGAAGTATTGATTTGAATTTTAGTGGGAATGATTTTAAAGAGTATATTGATGAAATTAGAAAAAGACGGGAGATAATGTTATGACAGAGCAAGAATTAATAAATATATTAAAAGATATGTATGCAAATGCACAAAATGGTGAAAAAGTTTCTTCCATACATTTATTTGGGATTGAATATGCTGAAGATTTAATAAATAAAGATATTAGAAAAATAGCAATAGAAGCAACTGGAAATGAATCTTATCAAACAGAAATAGCTAAGGGTAAAAAATTAGCTAGTTTATTGAAAAATAAACAACTATTAAAAACTAATAGCTCTAAAGTAATTTTTGAAAATTCTAAATTAAAAACAAAAAATATAATGCTTTATGGTGCTCCAGGTGTTGGGAAAACTCACAACTATAAAAGATTAATTACTATGATAGAAAACGGTAATGATGAGAAAACTATTTTTGATACTATTTCTAGAAATGAAACTACAAATGATTTTGACAATTCGGTTTTTGAAGATATAAAAAAAGAAAAAAGAATAGAGTTTGTAACTTTTCATCAAAGTTATTCCTATGAAGATTTTATAGAGGGATTTCGTCCAAATGAAGATGGAAATATAGAACTTGATAAAAAAGGTGGGATTTTTAAAAGAATATCGGATAAAGCAAAAGAAAATTTTGAAGAATCAAAAAAAGAAACTCTTGAATTAAAAAAAGAAATTATATTTCAGCAAAAGTTAGATAATTTTATTGAGAAACTTGAAAATGAAGTAGAGCAAAATGGATACTATGCAATAACTGAAGCAGCATATATCAGTAGTATTGATAATGATGCTTTTAGATACAACATTAGAAGGGCAAATCCAATTTATAAATATGATTTGAGAATGAAGTTTGAAGATTTATTTGAATTTGAAAAAAATAAAGTATCTACACGACAAGATGTAAAGAAACTTGAAACTATAAACTCTTTAGCAAATCAACATGCAACATATTATTTTAAAGTTTTTAATGAAATTATTTCAGATACTAAAAACATAAAAATTAATGATAATGAAATACAAAAAATAGAACAAAAAAACTTCTATATAGTGATAGACGAAATAAACAGAGGAAATATCTCTAAAATCTTTGGAGAACTTATCACCCTTATAGAAGAAGATAAAAGAGATGCCTATGAAGTAACGCTTCCATATTCAAAAGAAAAATTTAAAATACCATCAAACTTATATATCATAGCTACTATGAACTCAACTGATAAATCTATCGCAACTATTGATATAGCTTTAAGAAGAAGATTTACATTTTTAAAGATGAAGCCAAATTTAGATTTAGTAAAAAATGAAGAAGCAAAAAAACTAATGGAAGATTTAAATGAGCATATTTCAAAAATAATAAATGAAGATTATAAACTTGGGCATAGTTACTTTATGAAGATAAAAGATAAAAATGATTTAAAGTTTGTAAAAGAGTATAAAATCAAACCATTATTAGAAGAGTATTTTTATTGTGATGAAGAAAACTATGAAAAAGCAATAACAATTTTAGGATTAGAAAATGAACCTAATAAACAATAACTTTTATCAAGAAATCAAAGAGTTACTTTATAGTGCAAAAAACAAAGTTTACCAAACTATAAATACAACTATGACACAAACCTATTTTCAAATAGGTAAAAGAATAGTAGAAGAAGAACAAGGTGGAGAGACTAGAGCCGAATATGGAAAGTCTTTATTAAAACTTTTGTCAGTACAACTTACTAATGAATTTGGTAAAGGTTTTTCTGTTGATAATTTAGAAAATATGAGACGATTTTATTTAGCATTTCAAAAATCGGAGACAGTGTCTCGGAAATTTGAGTTAAGCTGGTCACACTATATATTTTTAACAAGAATTGAAAACATTAATGAAAGAAATTTTTATGAAATAGAATCTATTGAAAATCATTGGAGTTTAAGAGAACTTAAAAGGCAGTTTGATAGTGGACTTTTTGAAAGGATTAGTTTAAGTAGTGATAAACAAAAAGTAAAAGAATTATCTTTGAATGGTCAAGTTATTCAAACAGCACAAGATTTGATAAAAGACCCATATATTTTAGAGTTTGTTGGACTTCCTGAACTTAACTCTTATAGTGAAAGTGAACTTGAACAAAAACTTATTGATAAATTAGAACATTTTTTATTAGAACTTGGAAAAGGTTTTACTTTTGTAGCTAGACAAAAAAGAATTACAATAGATGAAAAACACTTTAAAGTTGATTTAGTTTTTTATAATAGGTTATTAAAATCTTTTGTTGTAATTGATTTAAAAATAGGTGAATTAAAACATCAAGATATTGGACAAATGTTAATGTATGTAAACTATTTTGATAGGTTTGAAAAAACTGAAGATGAAAATCAAACAATAGGAATAATACTTTGTAAAGATAAAAGTAAAGCATTAGTTGAATTAACTCTTCCAAAAGATAACAATCAAATATATGCAAGTAAATATTTAACTATTTTACCAAACAAAGAAGAGTTCAAAAAATTATTAGAAGAAGAGTAGGATATACAATCAATGAACATAGAAAAAATAGAACAACGAATACAAAAATTCTCAGATGATAGAAACTGGGAAAGTTTTCATAATCCAAAAAATCTAGTTATGGCATTAACAGGTGAAGTAGGGGAACTAAATGAAATCTTCCAATGGCTAAATTATGAAGAATCACAAAACTTACCTGATGATGTATTAGAGCATACAAAAGAAGAAGTGGCAGACGTGGCTATTTATCTTCTTAGACTTTGTATGAAACTTGACATTAACCTTGAAGATGCCATTATGAATAAGATGACAAAAAATGAAGCAAAATATCCAGTTGAAACATCTTTTGGTGGGAAAAAGAAATACTCAAAGAGTAGGGAAGATAAGTAAATGACCAAAACAATAACACTAGCACATGGAAATGGTGGAGCGGAAAACAATGAACTTATCAAAGAAGTTTTCTATGAAGCTTTTAAAAATGAGATTTTAGAAAAAAGTGAAGATGCTGCAGTTATTCAAAATGGAGAGTTAGCTTTTAGTACAGATAGTTTTACAGTTTCACCACTTTTCTTTAATGGAGCAAATATTGGAAAGCTTGCTATTTGTGGAACTTGTAATGACTTAGCCATGATGGGCGCAAAGCCTAAGTATCTTACTTGTTCAGTGATTATTGAAGAGGGCTTTGAAGTAGAGCAACTAAAAAGAATAGTGGCTTCTATGAAAAAAGAGCTTGAAATAAATGAAGCTATTGTTGTAAGTGGAGATACAAAGGTAGTACCAAGAGGTGCTGTTGATAAGATTTTTATAAATACAACTGGTATTGGAGAGATTTTATACAAAAGTATTAGCTCAAATAATATTAGTGAAAATGATTTAATTTTAGTAAATAGAGATATAGGAGCTCATGGTGCTACTATTTTTGCTGCACGTGAAGGTATGGATATAAACTCAAATCTTAAAAGTGATTGTATTTCTTTATATCCACAAGTAAAAGCCTTGATTGATGCAGGTATTAAAATAACTGCTCTAAGAGATGCCACAAGAGGTGGAGTTAGTGCTGTTTTAAATGAGTGGGCAAAACAATCTGATATTTGTATAGAAGTAGATGAAGAAAAAATTCCTGTGTGTGATGAGGTAAGGGGAATTTGCGAGATGTTAGGTTTTGAAGCTACAAATCTTGCAAATGAGGGGACTTTTGTATTGGCTATTCCTAAAGATGATGTAGTAAAAGCTATTGAAGTTTTACATGGATTCACTGAAGCTTCAAATGCTTGTATTATTGGAAAAGTAACTCAACAATATAATAAAAAAGTAATACTAAATAGTTCATGGGGTACAAAAAGATTTTTAGATACTCCAACAGGTGAACTTCTTCCAAGGATTTGTTAATGGCTTACTTCATAAAATTTAATATTTTCAAAGAAGTATTTTATGCATGAATACTCAATAGTTCAATCACTCCTAGAAAGCTGTGAAGAACACGCCAGAACAAATGAATCTAGTAAAGTTACAAAAGTTGTGGTAAAAATTGGAGTTTTAAGTGGAGTTGAGCCTGATTTACTTCAAACAGCCTTTGATACTTTTAAAGAACAAACTGTTTGTCATGATGCTGTTTTTTTAATAAATCATCAAAAAATAGTCATTGAGTGTTTTGATTGCAATACAAGTTCAACTCTAGAAAAAAATGAATTTTCATGTCCTTCATGTCAAAGCGTAAATATAAAAGTTATAGATGGCGAAGAGATGTTTTTAATGAGTTTAGAGATGGAGTAAATTTTACCAAGATAATTTAGATAATGTTTTATCTTTTTATTTTCTTGATATATCTATAAACAGAAGGCTCAGACATTTGTAATTTATTTGCTACTTCTTGTACTGATCCTCTAATATTAAAAATACCACAATCATTTAATGTGCTTATTATCTCTGTTTTTTCTTCTATTGTCATTCTATTTGGTTCAACATCAAATTGATTTAAAATTTCATCTATTTTATTTACAGTTCCTTCTTGGGAACTTGAATTTAGAGTTTCTTTTATATTACTCAATGCTATAACTTTATCTTCCACATAATTTGGAAGAAGAGAAGTTAAGAATGATAATGATTTTTTTACATCATGATAATCTGAATTCAAACATAATGCACCAACTAGGTTATCTTTTTCATCTCTAATAAAATAAGATGATGAATATAATAACTTATCACCAATTGTTTTAGAACTATAGTTACATATAAACTGCTTATTATCTTTAGCTTCTGTTATCATAAATTTTAATACAACATCAGTTATTGCATCGCCAATTTTTCTATTACTTATATGCCCATTAATAATATGTACTATTGAATGATCATAATTAATTAAGTCATGTATTATTATTTCAGTATTAGTTCCTAATACTTCACCTAAAAAATCAGCAATGGAAATAAATTTTTTGATGTAAGGGTTCAAAAAAGACCTTTTTTATTTATATTTATGGCTAGTATTATAAGTCATAAAATAAAAAAAGTCAATATGATAATAAAAAGTTATCAAAATAATGAAAAATCAAATTGTTTCTATGATAATTTTTTATTATTAGAAAATTAAAAAAGACTATAAATTAGTATTTTTTGTTTATAAATTATACATTAGTTTCAAAATATGCAAGAAAAAATTATCAAATTGTATAGAATATATAATAAAAACTATTTACTTTAATAAAATTTTATTATAAACTTCTTTTAGTAAAAAAATATTATCATTAAGGATTTTAAATGAAAGCGATAAACTCAACAAAAGCACCAAGTGCAATTGGACCATATTCTCAAGCTGTAGATAAAGATGGATTCATATTTGTATCTGGACAATTACCTATTGATGAAACAACAGGTGCCTTTGCTGGTGATGATATAGCTTCTCAAGCTAAACAATCTTTACAAAATATTAAATATATTTTAGAAGAAGCAGGTTTAGAAATGAAAGATATTTCAAAAACTACTATACTATTAAAAAATATTGAAGATTTTGCTATTGTAAATGAAATTTATGGACAATTTTTTACAGCACCATATCCAGCACGTGCAACATATGAAGTAGCAAGATTACCAAAAGATGCTTTGATTGAAATTGAAGCGATAGCAAAAAGATAAAAAATAAATTTATTATAAATATTAACATTAACGGAGAAAAAAGATGAAAAAAGATGTAGTAATCGTAGGTGGTGGGTGTATTGGGCTTATGAGTGCATATTGTTTACAAAAAAGTGGTAGAAGTGTTACTGTAATTGATAAAAATGATATTACAAATGGAACATCTTTTGGAAATGCAGGATTATTATCTGCATTTAAAAAAGCTCCTTTAAGTGCACCAGGAGCGATTCCTGATACTATTAAATTAATGTTAAAAGGTGAATCACCTGCAAGTGTACATCCTACATTGGACTTACATTTATATAAATGGCTTTTAAAATTTGCAGCAAATTCAACAGAAGCCAGATTAAAAAGAACCTTAGCTTTATTTGAAAGATATGGTCAAATTAGTTTAGATATGTATCAATCTATGGTTGAAGATGAAGGGATTGATTTTCACTTTAGAAAAGATGGTTTATTAATGATTTATACTGAGCAAAAAACTTTTGATGCAAAAGCTGCTCATTGTGATGATCCAAATGCCTATGAAATTCTTTCAAAAGAAAAAACAAAAGAGTATATGCCAATTTTAAATGACAAAGTAATTGGTTCAATTCTTTTAAAAGAAAATGGACATATTGACTCAGGTGAAATGATGCTTGCAGTTAAAAAATATTTAGAAGAAAAAGGTGTTGAATTTCTTTTAAATGAAGAAGTTGAAAGATTAGAATTTGAAGGTTCAAAAGTAAGTAAGATTAGAACTTCAAAAGGTACATACGAAGCAGAAACATTTATTCTTTCAACTGGTGCTGATGATAAACTTGCACGTCAAGCAAAAAACAAATTTATGATGACACCTGCAAAAGGTTATAGTTTAACTTTTGAAATGGATGATGCTTTAAAACCTAAAACAACTTCTTTATTTGCAGATTTATTTATAGCTATGACTCCTAGAAGAAATACAGTAAGAATGACTTCAAAACTTGAATTAGGGACAACAGATCCATCAATTGTGAAAAAACAAATTGATAGTATAAATAAAAATTTATCTTTGTATACAAATGAATTTAAAAGAGAAAATGTAGTTGAATGGTCAGGATTTAGACCACTTACTCCAAATGATATTCCAATCTTAGGGTTTGATGAAAACTATAAAAACTTAGTTCACGCTACAGGTTTGGGTTGGCTTGGAATTACATTTGCTCCTTCTATTGGAAAAATCATAAATGATGTGATTACAATAGATAAAAAGAATGAGACAAACGCAGATATTTTATTATTCTCATCATTTTTTCAAGGTTAATATATAAAAGAAAAGTATTTTTTATTATAATTACAATCTTTGATAAACTAGCATTTGCTTTTAGATTAATTTTTAATCATGCTTTTGCTAGTGCAACTAGAATAGATGTCAAAAAAAATTATTTCCAAATTAAAAGCTGGACTTGTTTTAAGTGTAATTTAATCAATAACTGATTTTATAAAAGTAATAAATAGTTTTAGTGTTCTGTTTATTACTTTTATAAGAATATTAATCATTATAAATAGTAGGAGAAAATAAGTGAAATTATCAAGACCAGTTTGGGCAGAAATAAATTTAGATAATTTAGCTCATAATATGAAAGAAGTAAGAAGAATTACAAATAAAGATTCAAAAATTACAGCTGTAATTAAAGCAGATGGTTATGGTCATGGTGCTGTTAGTATTGCTGAGACATTACTTGAAAATGGCGCTGATAGATTTGCAGTTGCAACATTATCAGAAGCTATACAAGTAAAAACTTATTTCCCAAATATTGAAACTATGGTATTGGGTTATACTCCTGAACATCTTGCACAAGAAGTTATTGAATACAATATTATACAAACAATTTATACATTAGAACAAGCTAAAGAGTTTTCAAAAATTGCTCTTTCATTAAATAAAGAAATTGTTGTTCATATAAAACTAGATACTGGGATGAATCGATTAGGTATGGTTTTTGAAGATAAAACAATTGATACAATATTAGAAATTTCTAAACTTGATAATTTAATTATAGAAGGTATTTTTACGCATTTTGCAGCTGCTGATGAAATAAATAAGGAATATACAAGAGAACAAGTTAAAAAATACAAGTATATTGTGGATAATTTAGAAAAAAGAGGATTAAAAATACCTTTAAAACATGTATCAAATAGTGCAGGAATTATTGATCTTCCTGAATATAATTTTGATATGGTTCGAGCAGGTATTATGTTATATGGTTTATATCCATCAAAAGAAGTAAATCATGATGTTGTTAAATTAAAAGAAGTTATGTGCTTAAAAGCTCAAGTATCTTTTGTAAAGACTCTTGATGCAGGAACGGGTGTTAGTTATGGTTTAAAATATAAATGTGATAAAGAGTCTTTTGTTGCCACTTTACCAATAGGTTATGCAGATGGCTATACAAGAATGTTATCAGGAAAAGCAAAAGTTATGGTTCAAGGCTCTTTTGTTCCTGTTATTGGAAATATTTGTATGGATCAATGTGTTATTGATGTAAGTGGACTTGATGTTAATATTGGTGATGAAGTGATTTTATTTGGTGGAAATGATATAAATGGAATTTCAATAGATAGTGTAGCTGATTTATTAAATACAATTAACTATGAAATAACGTGTATGGTTGATAAACGAGTCCCAAGAGTTTATATTAAAAATGGTGAGAAAATTAATTTAAAGGATTATGTATTAGATTCTATTTCTTTTAAAAATATTAAAAATTAGAATAATATAATTGATTATCTACATAAAATGTATAATTTTTGTATAATTTATTGTTTTTTTTTCATAATTTTTTTATATTCTTATGATAGAATAAAAAAGAATTAATTAAGGAGAATAAATGAATAAATTTTTAAGTATAGCTTTAGCATCTGCATTAACTTGTAGTGTAGTTTCAGCAAAAGAGATTAGTATCGGTGCTGTTATGCCAATGTCTGGACCACTTGCAGCTTATGGACAAGTTACAAACTTAGGTGTTGAGTTAGCTCATAAGCAACAACCTACATTAAAAAATGGTGATACTATTAAACTTGTTTTATTAGATAATAAAGGTGATAAAGTTGAAACAGCAACTGCTACAACAAGACTTATCTCTTCTGATAATGTAGTAGCTATTCTAGGAGCTTTAACTTCTACTAATACAGCTCAAACAATTGCTATTGCTGATAAAAAAGGAATTCCGGTTATTGCATCTGTTGCTACAAATGATCAATTAACTGCAAAAAGAGAATTTGCTAATAGAGTTTGTTTTACAGATTCTTTCCAAGGTGAAGTTGTTGCAAATTTTGCAAAAGCTCAAGGATATAAAACAGCTGTTGTTGTTGTAGATCAAGCTCAAGTATATTCTTTAGGATTAGCTAAAGCTTTTGAATCTGCATTTGAAAAAAATGGTGGTAAAATAGTTAAAAAAATCAAAGTTACTTCAGGTGATAAAGATTTTAAAGCTGTAGTTTCGCAAATCAAAGAAACAAATCCTGATTTTATGTTCTTACCTTTATACCACCCAGAAGCTTCTATGATTGCAAGACAATCTAAACAATTAGGTTTAGAAAAACCAATGTTTAGTGGAGATGGTGTAGCTAATCAAACATTTATTGATTTAGGTGGAGATTCAGTAAATGGATATATGTTTACAGATTTCTTTGACTATACAAACCCACCTTCTCAAACTTCAGCTGATTTCGTTGCTTTCCATGAAAAAGAAACTGGAAATAAAGAGATGAATTCATTTACAGCTTTAGGTGCTGATACATATAATGTATTAATAGATGCAATGAATAGATGTGAAGATCCAACAAACTCTGCTTGTATTAATAAAGAGATTAAAAAAACAACAGCTTTTGATGGTGTTTCAGGTAAAATTTCAATTAATTCTGAAGGTAATGCAACTAGATCTGCTGTTATTAAAGAAATCAAAGATGGAAAAGCTGTATTTAAAGCAACAGTTAACCCATAATTTTTATTTAAAATAAGAACTTTAAAAAGCCTAACAAATCTTTGTTAGGCTTTTTTGCAATATTAAAACTAATAAAAGTTATTTTTAATATTGCAATAAATATATATAAAAATCAGGAGATTTAATGGATATATTAACGTTTATGCAACAGATGGTAAACGGTTTTAGTTTGGGTAGTATGTATGCCCTTATTGCAATTGGTTATACTATGGTGTATGGTGTGTTAAGGTTGATTAACTTTGCACATGGTGATATTATGATGGTAGGTGCTTTTTTAGCTTATACTTTTATGGCTGTTTTTGATTTACCATTCCCACTTACTGTTTTATTAGCTGTTACTATTTCGGCTAGTCTTGGTATGCTTATGGATAAAATTGCTTATAAACCTTTAAGAGAAGCTCCAAAAATTTCTTTACTTATTACGGCTATTGGTATTTCATTTTTTCTAGAAAATGCTTTTACAGTTTTTTTAGGTGGAGTTCCTAGAGCTTTCCCTGTTCCTGAGTATATGGAAAATATTTTTAATGTTGCAGGTGTAACTTTTTCATTTTCTTCAATTATGGTTCCAATTGTTACTTTGATTCTTCTTTTGGGAATTTTATATGTTTTATATAAAACAAAATATGGTATGGCAATCAGAGCATTATCATTTGATATTAAAACAGTTAATTTAATGGGAATTGATGCAAATACTATTATTGCTTTAGTATTTGGTTTAGGTTCAGGTTTAGCTGCTGTTGGGGGGATTTTTTGGGCTATTAATTATCCTTCTGTTGAGCCTATGATGGGTGTTTTAGTTGGACTTAAAGCCTTTGCAGCAGCAGTTGTTGGTGGTATTGGTTCTGTAACAGGTGCTGTTGTTGGTGGATTTATAATTGGATTTACAGAAGTTGTTGTAATTGCTTTTTTCCCTGAACTTGGGGGGTATAAAGATGCCTTTGCCTTTATTTTCTTAATTTTAGTGTTGTTATTTAAACCAACTGGAATTATGGGTGAAGATTTAGAAAAGAGTAGGTTTTAATCATGGTACAAGATACAATTTTTACAAGAGATAGATTAATAAATCTTGCAATTATAATAACAGCTATTTGGTTTACGTGGTTTGCTCAAAACTTCTTTGATGAGTATACAGTAAGAATTATCAATAATGTTGCTATTTTTATAATTTTGGCAGTTTCATACAACTTAATAAATGGTGTAACTGGTCAGTTTTCCCTTGAACCAAATGGATTTGTGGCGATTGGAGCTTATGTTACAGCTATCTTATTAGTTGATGCTGAAGCTATGGAGTATCAATATTATATAGAAGATGCATCTCCTTGGGTTTTAGCTTTACAGACAAACTTTTTCTGGGCATTGATATTATCTGGAACTATTTCAGCCTTATTGGCCTTATCTTTGTCTTTCCCTGTATTTAGAGTAAGAGGAGATTATTTAGCTATCGTTACTCTTGGTTTTGGATTTATCATTAGAATTCTAGCTATTAATTCACCTTCAATTACAAATGGTTCATTGGGTATAAATGATATTCCTGAATTTTCAAATCTTTACTGGACGGGTGGAATTGCTATTTGTACAGTATTAGCAATATTGAATATCATATATTCAAAATTTGGACGTGCTATGAAAGCTGTTCGTGATGATGAAGATGCAGCAACTGCTATGGGTATTAACACATTCAAAATTAAAACTTTAGCATTTACAACATCAGCATTTTTTGAAGGTGTTGGAGGTGGTTTATTAGCAGCACTTTTAACATCTATAAGTCCAGATTTATTTACATTCTTCTTAACATTCCAATTATTAATTATCATCGTTTTAGGTGGTCTAGGAAGCACAACGGGAGCTATTTTAGGAACTATATTTGTAATGGCAGGCTTAGAGTGGATGAGATTCCTTGATGAACCTATGGATTTTATGGGTATTCAAACAGATGCAATGCCAGGTATGAGAATGGTTGTTTTCTCTTTAATTTTAATCATAGTTATGCTTTTCGCAAGGGAAGGTCTTATGGGTAAAAAAGAGTTAAAAGATTTATTTAAAAAGAAAAAGGCAAACAAATGATTTTAGAAGTTTGCAATGTAACAAAACAGTTTGGTGGTGTAACTGCAATAAAAGACACCTCATTTAGTGTAAAAGCAAAAGAAATTTATGGTTTAATTGGCCCTAATGGTGCTGGTAAGACAACAATGTTTAATATTATTACTGGAAATTATGAACCAACAGAGGGTTCAATTAAATTTCATGGTCAAAAAATAGATGGTATTAAACCTCATAAGATAGTTCATAGAGGAATAGCAAGAACATTCCAAAATATTAGATTATTCAAATCAATGACAGTTTTAGAAAATATTTTAATAGGTTTTGATTATCAAGCTTCTTATACATATTTTGAAGCTATATTTAGATTACCAAGATTTTTTAAAGAAGAAAAAAGAGTAAAAAAAAGAGCTTTTGAAATTATGGAAGTATTAGGAATTGATAAATATGCAAATGAACAAGCAACTTCTCTTTCTTATGGTCAGCAAAGAAAAGTAGAAATTGCACGTGCACTTGCAGCTAATCCACAACTTTTATTATTAGACGAACCAGCAGCTGGTATGAATCCAAATGAGACAAATGACTTAGCTGAATTATTTTTTAAAATAAGAGATGAGTTTGATATCACTATTTTATTAATTGAACATGATATGAAATTTGTAAATAAATTATGTGATAGAGTTATGGTTTTAGATTATGGAAAAACAATCTTTGAAGGTGATATAAAAGATGCAATTAAAGATGAAGAGGTTATAAAAGCCTATCTTGGAGATTTTAAACATGCTTAAAGTAAAAAATTTAGAAGTATATTATGGACTTATTAAGGCTGTAAGAGGAATTAATTTTGAAGTTAAAGAAGGACAAATTGTATCTTTGATTGGATCAAATGGTGCTGGTAAAACTTCAACTTTACAGTCGATTGTGAATGATGTTAAGAAAACAGGTCAAATTACATTTATGGATAAAGATATTTCAAATCTAAAAACACATAAAATTATTCAAAATCATATTGCTTTAGTTCCTGAAGGTAGAAGATGTTTTCAAAATCTTACAATTGAAGAAAACTTGCGAATGGGTGCATTTAATAATGATGCTAAATATGAACAATTACAAGAAGATATGTTAAAGCTTTTTCCAAGGCTTGTACAAAAAAGACATCAATTAGCAGGAACAATGAGTGGAGGGGAGCAACAAATGTTGGCAATTGCAAGAGCTTTGATGAGCTCTCCAAAATTATTGATGTTAGATGAGCCATCACTTGGACTAGCTCCTAAAATTATTGGTGAGCTTTTTGAAACAATTTTAAGGTTAAAAGCAGAAGGTATTACTATTTTATTAGTAGAGCAAAATGCTTTTGCAGCCTTAGAAATATCAGATTGGGCATATGTGCTAGAAAATGGTGAAGTAGCTCTTGAAGGAAAAGGAAGTGATTTAGTTCACTCAGATGAGATTAGAGCTAAATATTTAGGTGCATAGAATTATGATACGAAAAAATAAGAGTTTAACTTGTTAACTCTTTCTGATTACATCCAAATTTCAATAGGTCTAATGTCAATTTTTTCACCTTTTGTAGCAATTCCTATTTTTGTCTCATTGACATCACATAGTAGCTCAACAGAAAAGAATGAAACAGCAAGAACTGCTTCAATTGCTGCTTGTATTGCTGGATTAGTTTCTATTTGGATTGGGCAATATATTTTATTGATTTTTGGGATATCAATCTCTTCTTTTAAAATTGCAGGTGGAATTTTGCTATTATTAATGTCTATTAATATGATTAATGCAAAAACCCCAAAAGCAAAAAATACTAAAAGTGAATTAAAAGAAGCACAGAAAAAAAGCGTAAATGTAAAAGAAATTGCAGTAGTTCCTTTGGCTATTCCACTAATTGCAGGACCTGGTGCAATATCAACTATTATTATATTCTCTCAAAAATCTGATACACTTTTTCATCTTTTTATGATGAGTATAATTATAATTGCAATTTCTTCTTATATTTATCTAACTTTAAAGATGTCAAGCTATATTTCCAAAAGACTTGGAATTACAGGATTAAATATAATCTCAAGAATAATGGGATTATTACTAGCTTCAATCTCAGTAGAATTTATTATTTCAGGATTGTTAACAGTATTTCCTTTCTTAGGTAGATAGCTGTTTATTCCTTGTTAACCTAATTTTACTACAATAATAAAATATACAAATAGGAATAATTATAATGTTATTAATGAAATTACAATCAAAAGAAAAATTCTCTTTTTTACAACTAGCTCATTATCTTGCTCGTGTAGATAATAATTACGGACCAAGAGAAGAAGAAATTTTACTTGAATATTGTACAGAAATGGGAATTGAGAATTTAGACTCTTTTGATAGTGAAAATTTTAGTTTAGATGGAATTTTAAAAGATTTTAAATCAGAAAAAAGTAAGAGAATTGTTATTCTTGAATTAATGATTTTAATTCATATTGATCATACTTTTAATTTGAATGAACAAAAGCTAATGAAACAAATTTCACAAAATTTTGGCATTAATATTGAAGATGTAAATGATTATTCACAATGGGGAAAATCAGTTGCAATGTTGTATGAAGTAGCAAAAATCTTTATAAATGAGAAAAAAATATAATTATCACTATAATTTATGTTCGAAACCTAGGAAATTTTAGATAAAATCTTTTTATGGAAATAATAGAAACATTAAATAATAAAATTGATAAATTAATTCATGATTATGAAAAGTTAAAATTGGAAAATCAAGCATTAACTCAGGAATTAGACAGGGTTAAAAATGACAATGATGAATTAATTAGAAATAATCAAGATATGTTTTTAAGAATTGATAGTACATTAACATTGATAAAGGCACGAAAAGGTGAATAAAGAAGTTACATTTCATATAAATAATATGGCCTATACTATTAATGTTGATGAAAAAATATATAAAGAGCTAAGTAAATATTTAGATTTAAGTAAAAATAATGATACTAGGGATTTGTTAGCAGCTTATATAAGATTATCTCAAGAGTATAATATTTTTAAAAAAGATGTTGAAGATATCACAAACAAATTATCAAGGTTCTAAAATCAAAGGCTTTTCTCTTTTAGAAATTATAATTGCAATTATTTTACTTGTAATCATAACTTCTTTTGCTGTGCCAAAATACAATAATATAAATTATACTTCAAATTTATCTATTCTAAAATCAGATTTATCTTTAATACAAAATGGAATCGAACAATCAAAAACAAAAAATATACTTTTATCAAATGGTGAAGAAGTAGAAAACTTAGATAATAGTAGTAGTGATAAAATTAATGAAAAATTATTTACAAATGTAATAGATTTTTCAATTGTTTCTACTGATACAAAAGAAAAAGAACTAGGAAAGTGGAGTAAAAACTCAAATAACTCTTATGAGTTTTATCTTTCATCTTCAAAATCTATTTTATTTTCTTTTGAAGATGAAAAATTAGTTTGTAAAAGTGTAGAAGAGATATGTAAGGAGATTAGATAGTTGTTTTATTATGAATTGGCATTATTAAAATCGCCATTAAATAATCTTACTTATAAAAGTGAAGAAGAAATAAAATTAGGCACAAAAGTTTTAGTAAAACTACAAAATAGAAAAGTATTAAATGAAGCTATTGTTATAAAACAAGTTGAAAAACCAAGTTTTAAATGTACAGATATTTCTGAAATATCAAATGAATATTATGATGAAATGATGCTTCAAACTGCACATTTTGTATCTCAATATTATGTGTGCTCTTTGGGTGAGGCCTTAAGTGTTTATCATCCTTTTTCAAAATTAATAAAAAAACAAGATGATGAAATAAGATTTGATAGTAAAATAGTTTTATCTTCTCCTCAAGAAGAAGCAAAAGAATTTTTAAAGAAAAAAAAACAAGCTTTATTATTTGCAGACACAGGTGCAGGTAAAACAGAGGTTTATATAAAAATAATAGAAGAGCATTTAAATGGAAATAAACAAGCAATTTTATTAATGCCTGAAATTTCTCTAACTCCTCAAATGCAAAAAAGATTAGAAAAAGTATTTGATAAAAGTGTAGCTATTTGGCACTCAAAAATCACAGCAAAGAAAAAAATTGAAATATTAAAAGGATTACAAGAAGGTAGTATAAAACTAGTTGCTGGAGCTAGATCTGCTTTATTTTTACCATATTCAAACTTAGGTGTGATTGTTGTAGATGAAGAGCATGATGAGTCTTATAAGAGTGATTCTAAGCCTAGATTTCATACAAAAGATTTATGTATTTATATTGCAAAAAAATTTGATATTCAACTTGTTTTAGGAAGTGCAACTGTAAGTGCTAGTTCTTTTCATAAAATACCATTTTTTAGACTAAATGAAACATTTCATACTACAAAAAAAACTTATAGTTTTGATGAAAGTGATGCAAATTTATCTATAAAAATTACAAATAAAATAGCAAATACAATAAACAGTGGAAATCAAGTAATTGTATTTTTACCAACAAGGGCAAATTTTAAATATCAAATTTGTACAACTTGTGGAAAATCAGTTGAGTGTCCATATTGTTCTGTTTCTATGAGTTTACATAAAAATGATTTAGCATTAAAATGTCATTATTGTGGTTATGCCCAACAAATTCCTGATTCTTGTCCTTCTTGTCATAGTGGAATAATTCATAACTTACGAGTTGGAACTGCTCAAATAGAAGAGGAATTAAAAGAGATTTTTCCACATAAAGTTATAAAAAGATTTGATAGGGATAAAATAAAAACAAATAATCAATTAAAAACAATATTAAATGAGTTTAATAAAGGTGAAATTGATATTTTAGTTGGAACGCAAATGCTTTCAAAAGGTCATGATTATCATAATGTTCGCCTTGCAGTGGTTCTTGGAATTGATTCTGTTTTAAATATGAACTCTTATAAATCAAGGGAAAAAGCACTATCACTTCTTATTCAAATTTCAGGTCGAAGTGGAAGAAAAGGTGAGGGTGAAGTTATAATTCAAACAAAAAATGAAGAATTTTTTAATCACTATTTAAATGAATCAAATTATCAGGAGTTTTTAGAAAGTGAACTTGAATTTAGACAAGAGCTTTATCCACCATTTTTAAAAATGGCAAAGGTAACTTTCGCACATAGTAATGGTCTTAAAATCAAAGATGAAATGGACTCTTATGTTAATATTTTAAAATTAAACAAAGATATAGAAATTGTTGGATTTGGTCAAAGTCCTATTTTTAAAATGGCAAATAAATATAGATATGAAATAATTCTGCGAAGTTCAAATGTAAAAGCTTTATTAACAGCTTTACACTCAATACAAAGCTCTAATGCTTCAATAGATATGGATACAATTTACTAAAAAATTTATAATTTCTTCTTATAAATTAACCTAAAATTAGTCTTCTTTGTTGTACAATACTCAAAAATAATAGGAGAACTAATGGCTTATACAAAAGATGAATTTAAACAATTAGTAGATGATATTCAATCACAATCATGGTACAAAAATCCAATTGGATTTGGTATTGCAAAAGTAGATAGAGGACAAATTAATAAAGATAAAATACTACAAGCAACTTTCCCTTTAATAAATTGGAATGAAAATTTTGGAAGTGCAGCTGTATTATTAAATGCATTAAAAGTAGCGGGTGAAAATGTTGATACTTCAAAATCTGAATTAGTATGTAAAATTTCTGATGAATTTTTAACTTCTTGTATTGAAGCTTTTAGACCATTTATTCCAGAAGCTAAAGGTGAAGCACATAAAAATGTTCAAGTTATTTCAACGCTTGCATCACTTCCTATTGATTCAGGATTATCTGGTGATGATTACAGAGTTGTATTTATTTTTGAAGATGCTGCACCTGAAAGTACAGAAGCTGTATATTTAAAACTTTATGCACTTTCAACTGGAAAAGCAGCACTAAGAAGTCTTAATTTAACAGGTGCATTTGGAAAATTACACAACTGCGCATGGGTTGGAAATCAACCAATTGAACTTGACTGGTTAAGAGCAAATGAAATTGTATTAAAATTATCAGGAAAATACCCAACTATAGATATGGTTGATAAATTCCCAAGATTCTTACAGCATATAATCCCTGCCGATAATACAAGAATTTTAGAAACTTCAAAAGTTAGAATGGGAGCACAATTAGCAGCTGGAACAACTGTAATGCCTGGTGCTGCTTATATTAACTTCAATGCAGGAACTTTAGGTTCTGTTATGGTTGAAGGAAGAATCTCTTCAAGTGCTGTTGTTGGTGCTGGAAGCGATGTTGGTGGAGGAGCTTCTATTCTTGGAGTTTTATCTGGAACAGATGGAGTACCTGTAAGTATTGGAGAAAATACATTATTAGGTGCAAATTCTTGTACTGGAACAGCTATCGGTGATGGTTGTATTTTAGATGCTGGTGTTACAATTTTACCTGGAACTAAAATTGCATTATCAGAAAAAGCAGTTGCTGCATTAAAAGAGATTAATCCAGGAAAAGAAATTACAACTGTTATGAAAGGTAGTGATTTCCAAGGAGTAAATGGAGTTCACTTTAGAGTAAATTCATCAACAGGTCAAACAATTGCTATGAGATCTACAAGAGAAGTTAAATTAAACGCTGATTTACATTAGTTTTTTAAATTTTAATAATATAATAAAAAGGGTAAGAGCTTAAAAGTTCTTACCCTTTTTTAATTTATATGATAAAAATAAAGTTTTAGTAGTATAATTTAAGTATAGATATTTTAATGTTTATTAAAAGGATAAATTATGATGCAAATACATTTAAATGAGAAAGAATATATAGCAATATTAAAACCAAATGGAAGATTAAGTGAAGGTGATTTTACTTCTGCTAGAGATATAATTGATCCTTTTATTGAAAATCATGGAAAGTTAAATGGTATTATAGTTTACGTGGAAACATTCCCAGGATGGGACTCTTTTGGAGCATTAATAAGTCATTTAAAATTTATAGATGGTCACCATAAAAAAGTATTAAAAGTTGCATTAGTTACAAATAGTATTATAGGTGATGTGACAGAATATATTGGAAAACATTTTATTCAAGCTCAAATTAAACATTTTGAATTTGCTGATTTAGATAAAGCTAAAAAATGGATAATTACTTCTAAAAAATAAGATATTAAAGGTTTAAAAAATATTATCACTATCTCTAATTAGTATGTAACCCATTATATCGTATAATCCATTCTCAAAAAAATAGAATAATACAAAAAAAGAAGAATCATGATAGAACTAATAAACATATCAAAAAGTTATCCCACAAGTGAACTTTATAGTGAATTAAATTTAAGATTAAATTCTGGAAATAAAGTAGGTTTAGTAGGGAAAAATGGTAGTGGAAAATCAACACTTTTCAAATTAATATTAGCTGAAGAACAACCAGATAGTGGTGAAATTGCAATTCCTAAGAATTATAGAATAGGTGCATTAAAACAATATTTCGATTTTACAGAAAAAACATTATTAGATGAAACAGCACTTGCTTTAGGTGAAGATGATAAATATAATGTTTATAAAGCTGAAAAGATTTTATTTGGTTTAGGTTTTTCTCAAGAAGATTTAGAAAAAGCTCCAAAAGAGTTTTCAGGTGGTTTTCAAATTAGAATAAATCTTGCAAAACTTCTTTTAACAGAACCAAATATGCTTTTACTAGATGAGCCTACAAACTATTTAGATATTTTATCTATTAGATGGCTAAAAGCCTTTTTAAAATCTTTTGAAGGTGAAGTTATACTTATTACCCATGATAGAGATTTTATGGATAGTGTTTGTACTCATACTATGGGGATTATTAGAAAAAGTGCATTTATGATTCAAGGAAGTACACATAAATTTTATGAATTATTAGCTAGTAATGAAGAACACTATGAAAAACAAAAAATTGCTCAAGATAAAAAAATAAAAGAGCTTGAAGAATTTATTGCTAAAAATAAAGCAAGGGCAGCAACTGCAAATCTTGCCCAATCAAAAGTTAAAATTTTAGAAAAAATGGATGTTATGGAAGATCTTCAATATGACTCTAATTTAGAGTTTAATTTTAATTTTAAAGAGACTTCTGCCAAATATTTACTTGAAGTTAAAGATGTAAGTTTTGGTTATAACAAAAATAATATTTTATTTAAAGATATAACTTTTGCTTTAAGTAAAGGTGAAACACTAGGAATAATAGGAAAAAATGGTAAGGGTAAATCAACTTTATTAAATGTAATAGCGAGTGAGCTAAAACAATTAACAGGAAGTGTAGATTATCATACAAGTACTGTTTTTGGACATTTCGGACAAACAAATATTTCGCATTTAAATAAAAATAATACAATCATGGATGAAATTCATTCAACTAATGTAAAACTTCCAGAATCAACTATTCGAGGAATTTGTGGATTAATGATGTTTTCTGGAGATAATGCTAAAAAGAAAATTTCTTTATTATCAGGGGGCGAGAAATCAAGGGTAATGCTTGGAAAAATTATAGCAAAAGATGTAAATTTACTTTTCCTAGATGAGCCTACAAATCATCTTGATATGGATTCTATTGATGCTCTTACGAATGCAATTAAAGCTTTTGAAGGTTCTTGTATTATTGTAACACATAGTGAAGATTTATTAAGAGCTGTTTGTGATAGATTAATTGTATTTACAAATGATGGAGCTGATTATTTTAATGGAACTTATGATGAGTTTTTAGAAAAAATTGGTTGGGATGAAGATGACTCAATGGAACAAAAAAAACCAAAAGATAAGCCAAAAGTAAATAAAAAAGAGAGTAAAAAATTAAGAGCTGCTATTGTTGCTGAAAAATCAAAGGCAACTGCTCCACTTAAAAAAGAGGTTGAAAAACTTGAAAATGAAATCTCAAAACTTGAAGAGCTTTTGGACCATGATCAAAATGAATTAACAAAAGCTACAAATAAGGGTGATAATAATGCCTCTATTGAACTTTTAAAAAATATTAATAAATATGAAAAAGAAATAGAAACTAAATTTTCAGCACTTGAAGTATCTCAAACAAAACTTGATGAGTTAAATAAAGAATTTGAAAAAAGAATGAACGAAGTTTAAGCTAGTAATAGCTTAAAACTTTTCGTTGTAAAGAGTCTTAAAGTTTCATTTTTTTGTGATTTTAATTCATTTGAAAATCCATTTTTACTAAATAAAACAAGAATATCAGGATTTAAATCTATTGAAGTACAGTCATCTTTTAGTTTATTTAGCTCATTCTTTTTTAACTTAGAAGTGATATATTTACAATTTCCTGCAATTATTCTTCCTGATGTTGTTTTTGCTACTAAATCGATTTCACATTTATCATCCCAGTACTTACCAAACTGTTTAATTGGATCTTCAATAAATGAATCTCTTAGACATTCCATAGCTAATTCTTCGAAAACAAAATTTCCAAATTCAGCTTCTTTATTTTCATAAAGTTCATAAAATTCTTTATAATTTTTTTCTTTTATTCCTTTATAAATTGGAGAAATAAAAGCAAACCAGAATCTTAAAAAAGGAGCTGTAAAAAGAAGTTTTTTAGCTATTTTATCATCACCTCTTTTTTTAGCCATGTGATGTTGTGATGATTCTATTTCAATAATACCTTTTTCAACTAATTTTTCAACACATTTCATTCCCTCTTCAAAGCTTACAAAAGCTCTTTTAAAAGATGAGTTTGTTCTTCTATCACCTTGGGCAATTCCTGTTAAAATAGCATGGTCAACTTTGTATCCACCACTTATTGAATTTATTTCATATCTAAGATCTATATATTCATTTAAAATATGTTTTTCAATTAATTCTAATAGAGGTTTTGATGTATCTATTTTTATATCTAATCCACCAAATACTATAAAGTATTTAACAGCTATTTCCATATCTTGAATATTATTCTCTTTGCAAAAAATTCTAAATTGATTTTTTGTTGATTGGTCTATTAGTATAATGGGAAATCCTTAATTTTTATTATATTTTTGCAAAAAACTATTTAAAGAGTTTGCAAATTGTTGAGCATCTTTTTGATTAAAAGCAGCAGGACCTTTAGTAATCTCTCCGCTATCTCGTATATCTTGCATTAGATTTCTAATTGCAAGGTATTGTTTTATATTATCTTTCGTATACATAGCACCTCTGTGATCAATTGCATGGGCATTTTTATCTATAGTTCTATTAGCAAGTGGAATATCTGCTGTTATTACTAGATCATTTTCACTTAGCATTTCAACTATTTTATCATCAGCTTCATCAGCACCAAGATCTACAATTATATATTCTATATGATTAGATTTACCTATATTTATCTTTTTATTAGCAACTACGAGTGTATCTATTTTTTGTTTCTCTATTGCTCTTAAAACAATAGGTTTCAGCAAATTTGGAAAAGCATCCCCATCAATAAACATTTTCATCATATATTAAATAAGTCTTTTGGGTCTATATGAGATGAATCTTTAGTTGCTTGGAACATTAAACTATCATCAACACGTCCTACTACATAACCTTGTTTTATCCATTTTCCAACAACTAAAGTAGGAGATATTTCATCTAAGTGAGAATAAATAGTATGAAGACCACCTTCATGTTGAATAATCACAACATTTTCAAGCATTCCAGCATTTTTCTTAGCATAAACTACTTTTCCATTTAAAACAGCAACAACTTTTGCTTTTGGTTCATCGCTTTTTAGTACAATAGATTCATTAAAAAGTTTTATTTTATAAACAGGATCATAATAAGTTCCAAAATTTTTAACTACTTTAAATGATTTTAAAGGAGCAATAGTAGATGATCCTTTGTATTTAACTATTTTTATACCATCGGTAGAAGAACCAATTTTTCTAACATCTAAATTTAAATTTTTTGCATATCTTTGATTTCTAACTTCTGCTGTTTGAATTTCATCATTTTGTGATTCTTCTTGAGCTTCTTCTCTTATAGTTTTTTTGGAATCAGCTTTTTTTTGAGCTAAAAGTTTTTCTAGTTTTTCTTTTCTTTCTTCTTCAGCTTTTTTATTCTCTTCTTCTTCTTTTAAAATATTTAATTCCGCAAGAAGATTTTTTAATGAATCTTGTTGTTTTGCAACTTTATTTAATTCTTCTTGATAAGATTTGTGCTGTTCTTCTAGATTTTCAAGTGAACTCGAATGTTTTTGTTTTAAACTAGTTAATTTTTCTTTTGTTTTTTGTCTATCTTCTATATATGAAGCAATTTTTTCAATATCTTTTTGATTACTTTTAGTATTAGTAGATAAGAGGTTATAATTATTATTCAATTTTAATACTTTATCTTTTGAATGCTGTGATAAAAGGGTATATATTTCACTATCAATTAACTCTTGTAAACTATTCTCAGATGCTAGTTTTAATGCTATTGATATTGAAAATTCTTCTATTATTGTATTTACAATTTGTTCTTCATTACTAGTCTTTTCTTTTATAAGATCAGTTGATTTAGATTTTAATTGATTAAGTTTTTCTTTTGCATCTTCTAGTAGTTTTTGATGTTCATCAATATCTGAATTAACTTGTTTTATATCTTTTTCAAGATTGATTATATTGGAATTTTGTGATTCTATTTTTTCAGCTAATTCTTTGATTTTTAAAGATGTAGTTTCTTCTTTTTTTGCACTAGAATCAAGAATTTGTTTATTTTTCTCAATTTTCTTATCAATATTTGAGGCTGAAAAAACTATATTTGTTGTTAAAAACAATATAAAAAATATTTTAGTCATTATTGATCTTATATTTTAGTAATACACCAAATATTGTAAAAATAGATATACAAAATGATAATAAAAATATTTTCATCAATTCCAATGTAAGATTTATTTCTATATCCATAATGTCATGAAGTTCTAAAGGAAATAATACTGTCATATTATGCGAAACATAAAATAAAAATGAGGCAGAAATGAAAAATGCTAATAAAGAACTTAATAATGCATAATTTAAAATAGACGAGGCACTATAAAGAATTGATGCACCATGCAGTCTTAAAATGGATATTTTTACACTATGCTCATGGAACCATAGTTTTATTTGTTTTGCAATAATTATAATTGCAAATAGAGTGATTATACAAAATAGTATAAATGAAACACTATTTAGTAATAGTAATAATAGGTAAGTTTGGTTATGATTTTTGTAAAACACTTCAACTTTTCTAATATTTTTATTTTGTAATAGTGTTTGTTTAATCTCTTCTAATTCACTACTTGTAGGGAATATTTCTAAGTATATTTGATAAAAATTAGGAAGTTTTTCTTTTAGTAACTCTATTGAATTATCAGATAAACTAGATTTTATACTTGTGATAATTTTATCATTTGGTAAAGATTGAATTTTTTCTACTTTTATTCCTGCTAATTCATTTATTGAGTCTTTTTCTAAAGGTGAATTTGTAACTATTACAATTGAATAGTCTCGAGAAATTTTAGATTTATAGTTTTCAACTACATTATTTATTAATAAAAATATTGAAAAAGTAATTAACATTGAAAGTAGGGGAATTAAAAAAGCAAATAAATTTTTAAGAAACTTCATAAATAATTCCATCCTCAATAGATAATTGTCTAAATTTTATTCCAAGATTTTTAGGAACTCTATGTGTTACAACAACAATAGTAATACCTAATTGTTCATTAGCACCTTTTAATAAATTCCATACAACTTCAGCAGAAAAATCATCTAGATTTCCAGTAGGCTCATCTGCAATGATTATTTTCGGATTATGAGCAAGTGCACGTGCAACAGCGACTCTTTGTTGCTCTCCACCACTTAATTCATTTGGATAATATCCTGCTCTATGAGATAGCCTAACATGAGCTAATAGCTTATTAGCTTGATCTTTAGATACTTCGTGAGAATAACCATTTATTTTAAGTGGTACCATAATATTTTCTTCAATAGTATATTCACTTATTAATTTGTAATCTTGAAAAATAATACCAATATCTTTTCTTAGGACTCTTAGTTTTTTTCCTTTTATTCCAAAAACTTCTTGGTTTTCAATTTTCAAACTACCATGCTTTAAAGGTATATCTCCATAAAAAGATTTCAAAAGTGTTGATTTACCACTTCCTGAGTTTCCACCAATAAAAATAAACTCTTTTGGTTTAATAGTAAAATTACCTTTTTTTATTATATATTTATTATCATCGTATGAAAGATAAATATTTTTTGCTTCTATCATCTACTTAAAATCTCTTTTAATTTTTTATGTGCATCAATATTTGCACTTGTAGGAAGAGGATTTCCTTGGTAATAAAATACTTTGCCTTCTTTAACAAGTAAGTATTTAGTTACAGGTCTGTCAAAATTTCCCATTGTTAATTTTATAAGTCCTGAATTTTTAATATCTTCAATAATATAAAGCTCTTCAACATGTATAAAATAGTTTTTTTCTATTATAGATTTTGTAGGAATTGTTTTAATAGTACTTTCAAAATTTACTTCAAAATCAAAATCAAAATTAAAATCTAAATTAATATTTGCATCAAGTGTTTGTGCTTCTAAAACAACATCGTAAATATTTTTACCTTGTTTCTTCCATCTATCTTCGTATTTACTTGATACTGCTAAGTCTTTATTAATATCAATTGTAATTCTTCCTTTTGGAAGATTTGTAAGTAACTCTGTACAGTAATCAAAATATTTTCTACTATCTGTTCTAAGTTCAAGTGTTCCTGTAACTTTAAGCACTCTTAGCGCTTCATTTACAAACTCATTTGAATAAATTCTTCTATGGGGTTTTTTATCCCAAGGAACAGGAAAATGCACAAAAATCTTTCCAACTTTATTTGATTCTATAAATTCCATAAAAAGTCTAGCATCATAATTTACAACTAAAACATTTGTTATATTCTGAAGCTCAAGTTGTTTTAATAACTGTTCTATTGATGGATAATGAATTTCAAGACCTACAAATTGGATATTTGGATTTGCTTTTGCTTGGTGCAAAAGATGTCTTCCACTTCCAAATCCTATTTCTATTTGTATTTCTTTTTCAGTATTAAACTCATCAACAAAATAATTAATATCTTTTAAATATTCACTTTTAGATTCATCTTTTAGTTTTAAATTATGTGTATTCGAAAATAATACGTTTGCATTATTTAGACTTACATAAGCATTTAAAGCGTTTTTAACTAGCGTAACAGGAGATAATCTTGTAACTTTATCTGCTTTTATCATAAAGTTTTCATCTTTTGGTTTTAAAGATAGTAAAAACTCTTTTCCTTGATTTTTTAATGCAATTCTATATTCAGTTTTTCTTGTTTTTTGAGTGAAATTATATGACTTTGCTATAAATTCAAAATCTACTCCATCTTTTTGTGATGGGGTAGTTATTAATTCTTTTCTTTCAAATACTATATGTGGCATTTATCTTCTTATTGTTTTGATTTAGGTATTGTTAATGATGCTTCATCAGTTCTTTCAGATACTAATCCAAATTCACCATTTGCTTGAACTGAATATTTATACTCAACTCCACTTAAAATATCTGTATCTTCAAATCTTAAATCATTTATATTGTTAATATTTACAGTTTTATATTCAAAAAAGTTAACTTTTATTCTTTTTTGAACATTGTATGAAATTGCTCTTTCATCACCAGCTTTCCAGTTTAAAATAGCTCTATTTCCTTGGATTTGTGCAAGTGTTAATATGGGCTTTTTAGGTTGACCTAAAGTACTTCCTTTTTTTGGATCCATATTAAATTTACTTTCTAAATGATCTTTATCAATTGCGATTACTTTATAGTAATAAGATCTTCCATCATCATTTATACTATCTGTATATTCTAAAACATCTGCATTTACAGTAGCTACTTTGCTAAAACCTAATACACTATATGAGCTTCTATGAATTTCATAAGCTATTATGTCGCTTGTCGGAGATGCATTCCATGTTATATTAATCTTTTTTGGAAGATTGTTTGTTACATTGATATTTGAAACATCTCTTGGTAAAGCTTTTGTTTTTCCAACAAGAGTAGCTGTTGGAGCTGATTCTACATCATTAAAAGTAAATGCTTTTATTCTATACTTATAAGTTGCATTATTATCTAAACCTGTGTCAATATATTCAACTTGTAATCTTTGTTCTACAGTTTTTAAATGAATCCATTCGTTTATAGTATCATTGTATTTTTCAATTCTATAATATTGAATTCTTTTATCTGGATGTGGTCGCCATAGTAGTTTAACTCTATTTGGCAATTCAGATATTGCTTGTGCAAAACTAACAGGAACAATTCTAGGAAGAGTTTGTACTATGTATGCTTCTGTGGTTCTTGATTCACTTCCATCAGCAATTTTTGCAGATATTTGATACGCATATTTAGTATTTGGTTCTAAATCTTTATCAACATAATGAGTAGCATATCTATTATCAATTGACTTTACTAACTTAAGAGTTTTTCCATCTTTTTGTAAATCAGTTCTATAAAAATTATATCCAATTACTTTTGGATCATTTACCTTTTGCCATTCAAAACCAATAGATACAATATCTGGAATTGATTTTATAGAGTTAAAATCAACAACTTCAATTGCGTCATTTATTTTTGGTGCAGTAGGAGTATTTAAATTATCAAATACGTTATTACAACCACTAAATAGAAGTAGTAAAGCTGTTAATGATGTAGCTTTCATTAAGTTTATCATCAGTATTATCCTTTTGAAAATTTTTATTTAAAAATTCATTTATATCTTTTGGTAGATTTGCTTTGAAACTCATTTGCTTATTTGTTATTGGGTGAGTTAAATAAAGATAATAAGCATGCAAATAAAATCTATTTATTTTATTTAATTCGCCCTTAAAACCATATAAATTATCCCCAAGTATGTGCCTATTCATCGAACTTAAGTGAACTCTTATTTGATGAGTTCTTCCCGTATACAATTTTGCTGCAATTAATTCAAATTTTTCATTATCACTTAATGCAATTTTTGAAAAAGCTGATTTTGCATTTCTTCCATTTACTTCAATTGACATTTTCAGTCTATTATTTTGATTTCTTCCTATTGGTTTTTCAATGATAACATTCTCTTTTAAAGGCATATCAACAATTGCCACATAGTATCTTCCCATTGATTTATCTTCTAATTGTTTTGATAATCCTAGGTGTGCCTCATTTGATTTTGCAACAACCATGACTCCACTTGTCCCTTTATCAAGTCTGTGAACAATTCCATGTCTTTCTTCTCCACTAATTGTTGATAGAGAGATTTTCTTTAATTTTAACCAATCTACTAGTGTTGCATCTTTTACACTTGGTGCATCATGAACTGTTAGATTATAAGGCTTATTTACAACTAAAATATGTTCATCTTCATAAATAATTTCGATATCTTTGTCTTTTAAAGATTCTTTAACAAAATCTTCATTTTTTATTGGATTAAGTTCAGCTTCTGGAAAGTGAACATCAATACTTTGATTTTCTTTTAATTTATAGCTTGTCTTGCTTACTACTTTATCATCAACTTTTACATATTTTTTTTTGATTAATTGTTCAATTTGATTTCTTGAGGCATCAATTTGTGATGCAAGAAATTTATCCAGTCTATTTTCTTCATTTACAATAAAATTTTTATCCATATTTAGATACTCTTTCACTATGCGTTTATTTGATAAAAGAATTATTTCCCATTTTGATTATTTGTTAATAATATTTGTTTTACCATTGATATTCTTATCATACCATTTAATTGGTGAAACAAACGAACAATTAGCTAATAAGCAATTATTTTATTACTCTATTTCTTTTTTTGCATTCTTTGTAGTATTTATTTTACCTATAAGAAAAAAATTAAGAATGATTCCCACATTATACTGGATTGGTATAGCATTATTAGTGGCTGTTGAATTTGTAGGTATTTCAAAACTTGGTGCTCAAAGATGGATACATATTCCAATACTTGGTACAACAATCCAACCTTCAGAACTAATAAAACCTATTTTTATTTTAATGTTGGGATATTTAATACAACAAAGACCACCTCCTAAAAATGGATATAAAATCCTAGACTTTATATATTTCTCATTTTATATTTTATTACCCTTTATATTAATTGCAAAAGAGCCTGATTTAGGTACAGCTTTAGTGTTATTATTTGTTGGTTATGGGATATTATTTATAATAGGAGTAAATTGGAAGATATGGGCAACTATTATTATCGTTGTTGGTATTGCATCACCTTTTATTTATACATATTTAATTAAAGATTATCAGAAAAAAAGAATTACAGACTTTATTTCTGAAAAGCCTAGTTATCATGTTCAGCAATCAATTATTGCAATTGGTTCAGGTGGATTAACAGGAAAATTAAGTGAAGATGCTACTCAAACTCAATTAAAGTTTTTACCTATTGCCACAAGTGATTTTATTTTTGCATATTTTGTAGAAAGATATGGATTTTTAGGTGCTATTGGATTAATATTTTTATATTTATTAATTATTATGCATTTATTAACTATGAATTATTTTTTTAAAGATGATTATATAGTTAGGGCTTTTGCCTCAGGTTTGGGGCTTTTGATTTTTTTTAATATGAGTATTAATATTTTGATGGTTATTGGTTTTGCTCCTGTTGTTGGAATTCCTTTACCATTTTTTTCATATGGAGGAAGTTCTTTTATTAATTTTATAGTTACTTTTGCTATTTTAGAAAATTTATTAGCATTTAGATATATGAATTTATACAATTATGAAAGAAAACTGTAGTTAGATAAACTCTTATTAATAATCTAATCTTTAGATTTCTTTTGTATATGTGATGAATTAGTTCATTCTTTGTTTTTTTAAAACTTCGTTTAAAATCTCTAAATCATAAATTGAATTTCCACAATTTTCTTTTTTAGTTTGAATATTAATAACTTTTTCTTCTTTTTCATTTATATACTCGTAATCTAAAATATAATCTTTTTTTAATAAACTTAAACTAACTTCATCTTCACAAAGTGAATTCTGAATTTGTCTTTTAAATCTATTTTTATCTTTTTCTTCATTTAAAGAAACATTAAATAGTTGGTAATTATAAAAAATCGTTTTATTTTTTTTATAAATATCTATTAAAATACTTACAGAATCAACTTGCATAGGTAAATTCTTTTTAAAATCTGTTATTTCTTTTTCAATTGCATAATCTTCTAGAAAATAAAATTTTATTATATCTATTGAATAACTTAATGAAAGAAATAAATTAATAGTTATTATGGTTTTTGAAAGAAAAGACCATACTTTTGAGCCTTTATATCTATTGGCACTTCTAAAGATAATTATAAATATTATTATAGAATATATAAGAATAAATATATATAATAATAATTGAGAGTAATTTGTTTCATAAAAAGTATTATTTAAAGATTCAATTTGAAAAAATACTTCTATAAAAAAAGAAATAAAAATAAACCAAAACCAAAATGCTATAAAAAGTGGAATTTTTCCTTCTAATAAATTTTTAAAGTAGTTTTTTATTTTATTCATGAATAGCCTTAATACAATTGATATCTAACATTAAATTTTAACTTTGTAGATGTTGAAGGTCTTGGATAATCCTTATATGCAATTTCTATTAACTCTAAAGAATATTTATCAAAAACTTCATAACCAGATGAGTTTGTAATTTTCAGATTAGTTATACTTCCATCTGGATGAAACATAAATTCAACAACATTTGCTCCACCAATTTTTAATTTTGCTGCAAGAGGAGGATAACCTAATCTTGTTAAAACTCTTTGAGTTATTACTTGAAAATTATTAAGATTATTTTCTAAGTAAGCTTTTTGAACTTTTGTAAAGGTTTTATACTCTTCTCCATATAATTTTTCAAGTTCGCTTAGAATCTCTTTATTTATGGGCTCTTTTTGTGATAAAAAATTTTCCAAAATGTTATTTTGTAAAGAATTGTCTTTTTTAACAATCTGTTCTTCTAGTATTTTTTCTTGAAAATCTTTTGATTTAGCAACATCAATTTGCTTTGTTTCTTTTTTAGATATTTCTTTCTTTTGCGGTTTAGGCTCTGCTAATTTATCTACTTTTTTAATTTCTTCATTCTTTTTAATTTCTTGTTTTTTTTCAATTTCTAGGTCTTTTATTCTCTCTTCTATAATCTCTTTTTTCTTTAATTTTACAAATTTAACATCTGATTTTTTTTCTAAAATTTCATCTTTTTGTTTATTTTCAATAAATTCTTTATCCTTGTATTTATAAAATGCAAGGAAATGCAAAGATATTGAGATAATAAGGGCCAAGATAATAATTTTCATAGCGCGATTATAGTACAATTATCATAATAAATGATTAATAGGAATGTGAATGTTTGATAAATCAATTAAAGCTTATGAAGAAGCTTGTAAAGTAATACCAGGAGGAGTTGATTCCCCTGTTCGTGCTTTTAAGAGTGTAGGAGGAACACCACCTTTTATAGATAGAGGTGAGGGTGCTTATTTATTCGATATAGATGGAAATAAATATTTGGATTTTGTACAGTCTTGGGGACCACTTATTTTTGGTCATTGTGATAAAGATATTGAAAATGCTGTTATTGAAACTGCAAAAAAAGGTTTATCTTTTGGTGCTCCAACTATTCTTGAAACTCAATTAGCAAATGAAATTGTTGAGATGTATGATTATATCGATAAAGTTAGATTTGTAAGTTCTGGAACTGAGGCTGTAATGAGTGCAATTAGATTAGCACGTGGAGTAACAGGAAAAAATGACATACTAAAGTTTGAAGGTTGTTATCATGGACATTCTGATTCATTATTAGTTCAAGCAGGTTCAGGAATGGCTACTTTTGGAAGTCCAAGTAGTCCAGGAGTTCCAGCTGATTTAACAAAACATACTTTGCTTTGTGAATATAATAATATTGAAAATTTAAAAAAATGTTTTGAAGATAGTTCAGATATTGCTTGTATTATTATTGAACCAATAGCAGGAAATATGGGATTAGTTCCAGCTAGTGAAGAATTTTTAGTAGCTTGTAGAGAATTATGTAATGCAAATGGTGCATTATTAATTTTTGATGAAGTTATGACAGGGTTTAGAGCAAGTTTAACAGGAGCTAGTGGAATCTTAAATACAAAAGCCGATATTATTACTTTTGGGAAAGTAATAGGCGCTGGAATGCCCGTTGGCGCATTTGCTTCTAATAAAGAAATTATGGGACATTTAAGTCCAGATGGTGCAGTTTATCAAGCAGGAACTTTAAGTGGAAATCCAGTTGCAATGGCAGCAGGACTTGTAAGTCTTCGAAAATTAAAAGCAAATCCTTCTGTTTATGAAGAGTTAAATGAAAAAGCACTTAAATTAGTAAATGGATTAAAACAAGTAGCCACTTCAAATAATATTGGTTTACAAGTAGATACAAGAGGAAGTATGTTTGGATTTTTCTTTGCTGATAAGATGCCAATAAATTTCAAAGAAGTATCAACTTTTTGTGATTTCAAAAGATTTGCTACATTTCACCACGAAATGTTAAAAAGAGGTTTCTATTTTGCTTGTTCACAATATGAAGCTGGATTTATTTGTACTAAAATAACAAATGATGATATTGATGCTTGCATTAGTGCAGCTGATGAAGTTATGAAAAATTTATAGTTTAAAGAACAACTCGTTGTTCTTTTTAGAGTTTGTTTCTTTAGCTTTAGCTTTGCTATAGCGTTAAAAGAAATTTAATATTTAAGGTCCCATTTTAGAAGGGACTTCTAAAAAGGAATAAAAATGCCAACAATCAAAAATGTAGAATTAACAAAAAAAGCAAATGTTTATTTTGATGGAAAAGTTACAAGTAGAAGTTTTGTAGATGAAAATGGAGTAAAAAAATCTTTAGGTATTATGATGCCCGGAGAGTATACTTTTGGTACAAAAGAGGCTGAACATATGGAAATAATTTCAGGTAAGGTTGAAATATTAATTGCTTGTGGTGATAGTAATTGGGAGACTATTAACGGTGGAGAATATTTTGAAGTTCCAGCTAATTGTTCTTTTGAAATAAAAGTTTTAGAAATAACAGATTATTGTTGTACTTATTTAGCATAGTTTTGGTTTGTTATGACAGATAATATAAACAATGAAGAAAAAGAAGAAAAACCAAAACATCAAGATAAGATAGTTGCACTTGATAGTTTATCTTTAGGAATATCTATTGTCGCAGCACTTATAATAGGTTTTGGTATAGGATATGGATTAAAGCAATTCACTGGATACACATGGACTTTATGGCTAGGAATTGCATGGGGAATAGCAGCAGCAATCTTAAATATTTATAGGGCATATAAAAGAGCTCAAAAAGTATATGAAGGAATGGAGAATGATCCTCGATATGCATATAGAGCAAAACATGGAGATAAATCTTTTGATGAAGAAGATTAATCCAGAAATTTTGAAGTTTGCAAAGGTCTTTATTCTTTTAGACCTTTGTATTGTTCTTTATGCTTTGATCTTTCAAAATAATTTATGGTTTTTAAACTCTCAGGTTGCTTTTGTTTCATCTTTATTTATTACAATTGCTACTTTTTTATCCTATAAAAGAAATATTCAAAATAGAATATCAAATCTTGATATGACACAATCTAATCAATCATTCGATAGAGATAAAATTGATGAAATAGATGATCCTTATGATTTATATACTGAATATGAAGAGATTCCTGAAAGTGAATTAACTCCTGAAAAAATTAAAGAAATTATAAATGATGAAAAGTCAAAGGTAAAGAAAAATACTTTTAAAAACACACTCTTCTCAGCAGGGGGCTTTTTATCTATTTATCGTATACTAGGTTATGGAGTACTAGTATTTGGTTTTTTTGCTTTAAATAATAATGGTATCTTTTTACCACTTGCATTTATTCTTGGATTAGGAATAGTTCCAATTGGAGTTTTGTTTTCAAAGCTTATAAAATAAGCTTTGAAAATTTTAAAGAATTAGAGGTAAATCTATAGTTATTTTATTATCATCTTTTGTTAAAATAAATGAGTTGTTTTCTTTGATATTTAAAGAAGAAAAATCATTTTCTTTATCAGTAGAAATTTCTACACTAATTAATGAATACTTCTTTTCATCAATTTTAATGTATTCACCAATTTTAAGTAATATAGAACATGAAACATTTTTATTACCTTTAAAGGCATCAAAAATCTGATTTAAAGTTTTTATAAATGAACTAGCATCTAACTTAAATTCAGGGATAGAAGGATCATAATTCTTAATAAAATTAATATCAGTTTTTATTTTACTTGTTGAAATAGCTAGATCAACTAATGTGAAAATATTTGTTACATTGATATTTTTAATATTAAGAGTATTCTCTTTCTTTACCATTGCACTTTTATATAGTTTCATATGAATTTCATCTTCATTTTCATACATAACAGTTATTGCATAAAAAGTGTAATTTTTGATATTTAAGTCTATATACGAAGTTTGTGCTCCAAAAGTTTTTGGAGCATAACTAAGAGCTAAATCAAAAAGTTCTTTTTGTTTTATTCTATTTAATAAAAATTGTGCTTCAGAATTAGAATAAATTATCTTTGAAGTAGATGAAAAAGATAATATTGGATTTAAATCTAATTCAATCCACTCTTCGAAGAAACTCATAATTCTAACTTTCTACGTAATTTTTCAGATTTTTACCTACTTTTGGATGCTTTAATTTCTTAATAGCACTAGATTCAATTTGTCTTACTCTTTCTCTTGTTACAGAAAGTTCTTTTCCAATCTCTTCTAGTGTTCTATCACTTGCATCTTCCATAAGACCAAATCTCATTCTGATAACAGCTTGTTCTCTCTCATTTAATTGACCTAATATTTGATCAATTTGACCTTGTAAATCCTCTTTCATTATATTATCAACAGGTGTTGGAGCTTTTTCATCAGGAACGAAATCTCCAAATTTACCATCATCATCACTTCCAATAGGAGCTTCTAAAGATACAGGCTCTTTAGTGATTTTGATTACTTGTTTTACTTTATCAACAGGAAGTCCTACTTCTTTTGCGATTTCATCCACATCAGGCTCTTTCCCATTTTCTTGAATACCTTTTCTAATGATTTTATTAATTCTATTAATAGTTTCAATCATATGTATAGGAATTCTAATGGTTCTAGCTTGATCTGCAATTGCTCTAGAAATTGCTTGTCTAATCCACCATGTTGCATAAGTTGAGAATTTATAACCTTTTTTATACTCAAATTTATCAACAGCCTTCATAAGACCAATATTACCTTCTTGAATTAAATCTAAGAATGGTAAACCTCTATTTGTATATCTTTTTGCAATAGATACAACAAGTCTAAGGTTTGATTTTGCCATTCTTGTTTTAGAAGTATCAGTAATTTGTTTACCTCTTTTGATTTGTTCAAGAACATCTTTCAACTCTTCAGGTGTTAAATCAAATCCACCTTTAGATGCTTCTTTTGTTTGGAAAAGTTTTTTGATTTCCATATAAGAAGAAACCATAGTAGCTTCAGGAACCATAGAAGTAATTTGTGCTTTTGATAAATTAACAATATTATCTAAAATCTTTTTATGATTTTTTAATAAGGTATCATTAAATAAAGGTAATTTATATTCTAATCTTTTTAATTCACCATCAAAACCTGTATCAGATTTTAAAGCAGTTTCCATTGCTTTTACAATTTCAGTAATTAATTTAGAAGTAGGTCCTAAATCAAGTAATGCTTCTTTTAAAATTCTTTTTTTGAAAGCAACAGCTAAATTAAAAGTCATTTGATCTACTTCATCATCAGATTTTGCAGTTTCTTTTGCTGAAAATTTAAGCCAATCTTTTTTAGCTTTTTCTAGAATTTTAAATGCTTCAATGATAGTTTGAGCTCTTTTATCAAGTTTTTTTTGCTTTTTACCACCAACTTTTTCATCATCAGAATCATCTATATTTTCATCATCAGAATCATCATCAGAATCATCATCAGAATCATCTTCTTCATCATCACCATCAGAATCATCATCATCAAAATTTCTAAATAGTTCTTTTACTTTTCTTTCTCTATTTACTAAAGGTTCTCTATATTCTAAGATAAAATCTATTAGGTATGGTACATAACAAATAGCATCAAGAATAATATCTTCACCCATTTCAATTTTTTTAGATATTTCAATCTCTTCTTCTTTAGTAAGTAATGGGATTTGACCCATTTCTCGTAAATACATTCTAACTGGAGAATCCGATCTAGACCATTCTAATAACTCTTTATTTTTCAATAAATCGTAAACGTCATCTTCATTCTCAATTAACTTTTCTCTTAATTCTCTTCTTTTTTTAGCTTCTTCTGCATTCATTCTTTTTGCTTGTTCTTGCGAACTAATTACAGTTACGTTACATAATTGAATTAATGCTAAAAGTTTTTTTATGTTTGGACCAGAAGGTGCTTTTGGGAAGATTTTAATAATTTTTTCGTAAGTAAGTACCGAATCTTTATACTCTTTTACCAGTTGTTCGATAACTTTATTTATATCTTTTACACTCATTGTATTAGGAAATCCTCTTCGTAAGATGGTTGGATATTATACCCAAATTACTTAAATATTCCATTAAAAAAAACTATTTAAACAAATATTACTAAAAAATTCGCTAAAATGCATTTTTTCTGAAAATACTCATTTAATGATTTTTAAAATTTATTAAATTCAAGGACATAAAATATGAATACAATTACTGGAAAAGTATGGAATTTTGGCGCTAACATAGATACAGATGTTATTATTGCTGCAAGATATTTAAATAGTTCAGACCCTGAGCATTTAGCAAAATATGTTATGGAAGATGCAGATCCTGATTTTCCTAAAAAACTGCAAAGAGGTGATATTATAGTTGCAGGTGAAAACTTTGGATGTGGATCAAGTAGAGAACATGCTCCAATCGCTTTAAAAGCTGCAGGAGTTGCTGCTGTTGTTGCTCCTTCTTTTGCTAGAATTTTCTACAGAAATGCATTTAATATGGGTTTACCAATTTTTGAATTACCTGAATCATTAGAAATAAAAGAGGGTGAAAATATTTCTATTAATTTAGATAATGGTGAAATTACAAATAACACAACTAAAAAAACTTACAAATTTATTCCTATTCCTCCTTTTATGCAAGAATTAATTGCAGCAGGTGGTTTAATAAACTTTGCAAAATCTGAAATGAAAAAGGCTAACTAAATAATGAAAAACTATAATATATCAGTAATCAAAGGTGATGGGATAGGTCCAGAGATCGTAGATGAAGCAATTAAAGTATTAAATTCAGTTGCAAAAAAATGTGATTTTACTTTATCTTATAAAGAATACTTAATGGGTGGTATTGCTATTGATACTACAGGTGTTCCACTTCCAGTTGAAACAGTTACGGGTGTTTTAAATTCTGATGCTTGTTTATTTGGTTCTATTGGTGGTGAAAAATGGGATACATTACCAAGAGAGTTAAGACCTGAAACTGGACTTTTAAAGTTTAGAGAAGAGATGGGTGTTTATGCAAATTTAAGACCTGCTATTGTTTATGATGAACTTGTTAATGCTTCAACTTTAAAACCTGAAGTAATTCAAGGTTGCGATATTATGGTTGTTAGAGAATTAATTGGTGGAATTTACTTTGGTCAACCAAGAGCAAATGATGGATTTAAAGCTTATAATACAATGGTTTATACAAAACCTGAAATTGTAAGAATAGGTAAACAAGCATTTGAACTTGCAATGAAAAGAGATAAAAGAGTTTGTTCTGTTGATAAAGCAAATGTATTAGAAGTTTCTCAACTTTGGAGAGATACTATGAATGAATTATCAAAAGATTATCCAGAAGTTGCACTTTCACATATGTATGTAGATAATGCAGCTATGCAACTTGTAAGAAACCCAAAACAATTTGATGTTATTGTAACTGGAAATATTTTTGGTGATATTCTTTCTGATACAGCTTCAATGGTTGTGGGTTCTATTGGACTTTTACCTTCAGCTTCAACAGGAGATAAAACAGCAATCTATGAACCAATTCATGGATCAGCACCTGATATTGCAGGAATGGGAATAGCAAATCCAATAGCAACAATTTTAAGTGCAGCAATGATGTTAAGATACTCATTAAATGAAATTAAAGCAGCAGATTTAATAGAAGATGCAATAAAAGCTGTATTAAAAGATGGATATAGAACAAAAGATTTAGCAGGTTATGATGCTAAGGAAGTTTTAAATACAACTGCAATGGGTGATTTAATAGCTAAGTATATAAATAAATAATAAAGAAAGCACTTGCTTTCTTTATTATTCTCTCACTAACTACAATACATTAAAATTTAAATCAATTTTATTGCAAAAAATAATTTTTTGTGATAACATAAACTAAAAAATTGGATTTTCTCATATGAAAAAAAAGCATAGATTAATTACTAGAAGTGATATGGATGGTTTAGTATGTGGTACATTACTAACATATTTAGATATTATTGATGAAGTAGTATTTGTTCATCCTAAAGACATGCAAGATGGAAAAGTAGAAGTTAAAAGAAATGATATAACTACAAACCTTCCTTATGTTGAAGGAGTTTACTTAGCTTTTGATCATCATTTTTCTGAAACATTAAGAAATGGGAAAAAAGATAATCATATAATAGATCCAAATGCTCCAAGTGCTGCTCAAGTAGTTTTTGATTATTATGGTGGAGATGAAGTTTTTCCAGGATATTTCACAGGTATGATGAACGGAGCTAATAAAGCGGATAGTGCTGATTTTATTGAAGATGATATTTTAAATCCGAGAGCTTGGGCATTATTAAGTTTTATAATGGATTCAAGAACAGGATTAGGAAGATTTAAAGATTTTAGAATTTCAAACTATCAATTAATGATGGATTTAATAAAATATTGTGCAAGACATAATATTGATGAAATATTAGAACTTCCAGATGTTAAAGAAAGAGTTGATTTATATTTTAAATATGAAAATGAATTTAAAGAACAGTTAAAACAGATTACTACAATAAAAGATAATTTACTAATTATTGATTATAGAGATATTGAAACAATATGGCCTGGAAATAGATTTATGGTATATGCTATGAATCCAAAACAAAATATTTCTATTCATATAATGCATGCTAAAGATAATGAAAAAGTAGCTTTTAGTGTTGGAAAATCAATTATAAATAAATCATCAAATACAAATGTTGGTGAATTAATGCTTAAATATGATGGTGGTGGACATAAAGCTGCTGGTGGTTGTCAAGTTGATAATGATAGTGCAGAAGTTATATTGGATGAAATTATCAAAAAAATCAATCAAGATGGATAAATAAAAGAAGTTTTTAAAACTTCTTTTTTATGATCTCATAAAACTCTTCAAAAGAGGGCAAAGTCAAATTTGCATCTCTTTGTTTTTTCCCCCACATCGGTTCTGGAAAATATGAATCTTCTTTAAATCTTGCCATTACATGAAAATGAACATGAGGAACATAGTTTCCAAAAGAAGCGATATTTATTTTTTCAGGTTGGAAAAAAGATATCATCTCTTTTTCAATTAAATCTAAATATTTCCAGATTTCTTGTTTTGTTTTTTCATTACAATGTGAAAATTCTTTTATTTCTTCGATAGTAAAAATTTTTAACCATGGAATTTCCGATGTTTCTATTTCAATTTTTATTAGTTCATTTTTATAAAGTATTGACAAAATAGGCCTTTTATTAATTTATTTTGTAAATACTACTATAATTATAATTAAATAAAACAAATCTTAAATAGATTCAACAAGCTTTAAGTAAAAATTAATTATAATCCAACTCCATTTTTCAACAATCGAGGAAGTTTTTATAAAATATAGATTTATTTTATAAAGAGTTGGTAAAAGCTAAAAGTAAAGTATTTATTTTTTATTGCTTTTTCCTGTTGATAAATCGGAAACAAACACAAAGAAAGAGGAGACAGGCTTATGAAAGTAAGAGCTTCAGTAAAGAAAATGTGTGACAAATGCAAAATTGTCAAAAGAAGTGGTGTAGTAAGAGTAATCTGCGAAACTAAAAAACACAAACAAAGACAAGGATAAGACACATGGCAAGAATCGCGGGTGTTGATTTACCAAATAAAAAGAGAATGGAATATGCGTTAACGTATATCTTCGGAATCGGATTACATAATTCTAGATTAATTTTAGATGCAGTTGGAATTGATTACAACAAAAGAGCTTTTGAATTATCAGAAGACGAAGCAGCAATTATCAGAAAAGAAATCCAAGACAACTATTTAGTTGAGGGTGATTTAAGAAAAAAAGTTGCTATGGATATTAAAGCTTTAATGGATTTAGGTTCATACAGAGGTTTAAGACATAGAAAAGGTTTACCTTGTAGAGGGCAAAAGACTAAAACTAATGCTAGAACAAGAAAAGGTAAAAAGAAAACTGTTGGTGCAGCAACTAAATAAGGGATTGTAGATGGCAAAAAGAAAAGTTACTAGAAAAAAAATTGTAAGAAAAAATATTGCTGACGGTATCGTACATATTGCTGCAAGTTTTAACAATACAATGGTTACAGTTACAGATAATGCAGGAAACGCAATCGCATGGTCAAGTGCTGGAAACTTAGGATTTAAAGGTTCTAAAAAATCAACTCCATTCGCAGCTCAAGCAGCAGTAGAAGATGCTATGGCAAAAGCAATGGAACACGGAATCAAAAACGTAGGAATTAAAATTCAAGGACCTGGTTCAGGTAGAGATACAGCTGTTAAAGCAGTAGGAGCTATGGACGGAGTTAGAATTACTTGGTTAAAAGATGTTACACCATTACCACACAATGGTTGTAGACCTCCTAAAAGAAGAAGAGTGTAAGGAGTAAATAATGGCAAGATATAGAGGACCAGTAGAAAAAATCGAAAGAAGACTTGATGCAGATCTTGGACTTAAAGGTGAGAGAAGATTATCAGGTAAAAGTGCTTTAGAAAAAAGACCATTTGCTCCAGGACAACACGGACAAAGAAGAGCTAAAATTTCTGAGTATGGTTTACAATTAAGAGAAAAACAAAAAGCTAAATTTATGTATGGTGTTTCTGAAAAACAATTCAGAAAATACTTTAAAGAAGCAGCTAGAAGAGAAGGTAATACAGGGGCTAACCTAATTACTTTAATCGAGCAAAGATTAGACAATGTTGTATTTAGAATGGGATTTGCTACAACTAGAGCAAATGCTAGACAATTTACAACTCATGGACACGTTTTAGTAGATGGTAAAAAAGTTGATATTCCTTCTTTCATCGTTAAAGCTGGACAAAAAGTAGAAATTAAAGAAAAATCTAAATCTAATCCTCAAGTTGTAAGAGCTTTAGAATTAACAAATCAAACTGGAATGGTTGATTGGGTTAATGTAGATAAAGATAAAGTATTTGGAATTTTCACAAGAATCCCAGCTAGAGAAGAAGTTGTTATTCCTGTTGAAGAAAGATTAATCGTAGAGTTATATTCTAAATAATAAGTAAAAGGTAGTTAATGAAAAAATTTGCAGAGACACCGTTTTTACCAACTGAAGTTGAAATAGAAGCTATCAGTGATAATGAAGCTAAAATATCAGCATATCCATTTGAAGATGGTTTTGCTATTACTTTAGCACACCCTTTAAGAAGACTTCTTTTAAGTTCTTCAGTTGGTTATGCACCAATTGCAGTAAAAATCGAAGGAGCTTCTCACGAGTTTGACTCATTAAGAGGTATGTTAGAAGATATAGCTATTTTTGTTATAAATTTAAAGAATATTAAGTTTAAAATAAATGGTGATAAAGATCAAGTTACTGTTGAGTATTCTTTCAATGGACCAAGAGAAATTAAAGGTGAAGACCTTGTAAATTCTGATGTAGAAATTGTATCAAAAGATGTTCATTTAGCAACTATAAATAGTGACTGTAACTTAACGTTTTCAGTTATTATTCAAAAAGGTATTGGTTATATGCCATCAGAAGACATTAGAGATATTGTTGGACCTGATTTTATACCAATCGATGCTTTCTTTACACCTGTTAAAAAAGTGGTTTATGATATTGAAAAAATGTTAGTTGAAGATAATCCTAACTTTGAAAAAGCTGTATTTACAATACAAACAAATGGACAAATTTCTCCAATTACTGCTTTTAAAGAAGCTGTATCTGTTATGTATGCGCAAATGTCGGTATTTAATAAAGTATTTGATTTATCTGAGGTAACAGTAAGTGAAAGTGGTGAAGAGCCAGTTGAACTTAAAGAATTAGTTATTAAAATTGATGATTTAAATTTAAGTGCTAGAAGTTTCAATTCTTTAGATAGAGCTGGACTTAAATTCTTAGGTGAATTAGTACTTATGAGTGAAGTTGAAGTTAAAAATATTAAAAATCTTGGGAAAAAATCTTATGATGAGATTGCTGAAAAGTTAGAATCACTAGGTTACCCAGTTGAAAATACACTTCCAGAAAATGTTGCTTCTGCATTAAGAAGAAAATTAGAGCAACTAAAAGCATAATTAAGGGTTTAATATGAGACATAAGCACGGATATAGAAAGTTAAGTAGAACTTCTTCTCATAGAAAAGCATTGTTAAAAAACATGGCAATTGCGATTATCGAAAGAGAAAAAATTGAAACAACTGTTCCTAAAGCAAAAGAATTAAAAAGATATATTGAGAAATTAGTAACATCTGCTAGAAATGCTGATTTAAATACACATAGATTTGTATTTGCAGCTTTACAAAGTAAAGAAGCTACTAAAAAATTAATTAATGAAATTGCACCAAAATACGAAGGTAGAAATGGTGGATATACTTCAATAGTTAAAACTAGAATTAGAAGAGGGGATGCTACTCCAATGGCATTCATTTCATTCGTATAGTAAATACTTAGAATACTTTTTAAAGGGGATAGAACAGATGTTCTGTCCCTTTTTTTATTTATAAATAAAAATAAAACTTCCTTAAAAAATTAAATTATAATCTTTTTTTAATCATCTTTTTGATAAAATCCAGCGTAATACTACATCTGTAGAACATAGGAGACGCGATTGATAACCCTAAAAGATGCACTATCTTTAACTAGTGAAGATATAGAAAAATTAAGAAATGATTTAAATCAAAAAATAAAAGAAAACGACATAGGTGCCTATGTTGAACAATTAACTTCTTCAGAAATTTCACAATCAGGTTTTGGAATTCCAATAGCTATAAAAGATATAATTAATGTTAAAGATTGGAATATAACTTGTTGCAGTAACATTTTAAAAGGCTATGTAAGTCCTTATGATGCTACTGTAATTAAGAATTTAAAAAAAGCTGGATTAAGTCCTTTTGGACGTGCTAATATGGATGAATTTGCCATGGGAAGTAGCACAGATACTTCTTGTTATGGTAAAACATTAAATCCTCATGATAAAGAAAAAACAGCAGGTGGAAGTAGTGGTGGAAGTGCTGCTGCTGTTGCTGCTGGAATTGCAATTGCTGCTCTAGGAACTGATACAGGTGGTTCAGTTAGACAACCTGCCGCTTATTGTGGTGTTGTAGGGATGAAACCAACTTATGGAAGAGTTTCAAGATATGGAATTACCGCATATTCTTCATCATTAGATCAATGCGGACCAATTACACAAAATGTTGAAGATGCGGCTATATTATATGATATTATCTCAGGGCACGATCCAATGGATTCAACTTCAGCAAATGTAGTTTATGAGGCTGTTGCTCCAAAATTAAATAGTGAAAGAAAATTGACTATTGCAGTTATAGATAATTTTGTTTCACAAGCAAGCCCTGCTGTACAAAAAGGTTTTGAAAAAGCAGTTATAGCTTTAGAAAAAGCAGGACATAAAATTATTCATAAAAATATGTTAGACACGCAAAAAATTGTATCTGCTTATTATATTGTGGCAACTGCTGAAGCATCTGCAAATCTAGCTAGATTTGATGGTGTTAGATATGGAAATAGAAAAGGTGATGCTGGACTTAAAGATATGTATATTCAAACTAAATCACAAGGTTTTGGTGATGAAGTACAAAAAAGAATTATGTTAGGTTCATTTGTATTAAGTTCAGGTTATTATGATGCTTATTATATAAAAGCGCAAAAAGTAAGACATTTAATTAAAGATGAATATTCAGAAATATTTGAAGAAGCAGATTTGATTTTATCTCCAGTTGCTCCAACAACTGCACCTAAATTTGGTTCATTTAAAACATCTTTAGAGATGTATTTAAGTGACATTTATACAATTTCAGTAAATCTTGCAGGACTTCCTGCTATTTCATTACCAGTGGATAAGGATGAAAATGGAATGCCTGTTGGTCTTCAATTTATTGCAAATGCATATGAAGAACAAACACTATTTGACGGTGCTTTATCATTAGAAAAAGCTATCAATTATAAATAAATATTAACTAGGATTATAAAATGAGAATTAGAAAAAGAGCATTAACATTTGAAGATGTATTATTAGTACCAGCTAAATCAGAAGTATTACCAAGAGATGTATGTATTAAAACAAAACTTACTAAAAAAATAGGATTAAATATTCCTTTTATTAGTGCTGCTATGGATACAGTAACTGAATACGAAGCTGCAATTGCAATGGCTAGACTTGGTGGTATTGGAATTATTCATAAAAATATGGATATAGATACTCAAGTTTTACAGTGTAAAAAAGTTAAAAAATCAGAATCTGGAATGATTATTGATCCAATTACTATAAAACCAGAGCAAACTTTACAAGATGCAGAAGATATCATGGCTTCTTATAAAATCTCAGGCGTTCCTGTTGTTGATGATAATAATATTTTAGTAGGTATTTTAACAAATAGAGATATGAGATTTACTAAAGATTTTACTCAAAAAGCTGTTGATAAAATGACAGTTATGCCTTTAGTTACTGCAAAAGAAGGTACAACTTTAGAAGAAGCAGCTGAAGTTATGCATGCAAATAAAATTGAGAAATTACCAATTGTGGATTCAAAAAATAAATTAATTGGATTAATTACAATTAAAGACATTAATAAAAAAAGAGAACATCCAAATGCAAATAAAGATGAATTCGGAAGATTAAGAGTTGGTGCTGCAATTGGTGTTGGACAAATTGATCGTGCAAGAGCTTTAGTCGCTATTGGTGTTGATGTTTTAGTTTTAGATTCTGCACATGGCCACTCAAAAGGTATTTTGGATACAGTAAAAGCTATAAAAGCTGAAATGGATGTTCAAATTATAGCTGGAAATGTTGCTACTGCTGAAGCTACTGCTGATTTAATTTTAGCTGGAGCTGATGCTGTTAAAGTTGGAATTGGACCTGGATCTATTTGTACAACAAGAATCGTTGCGGGCGTTGGAGTTCCTCAAATTTCTGCTATAGATGAGTGTGCTGCTGAAGGTGCTAAAACTGGTACTCCAATTATTGCAGATGGTGGAATTAGATACTCTGGTGATGTTGCAAAAGCATTAGCTGTTGGAGCAAGTGCTGTTATGATGGGATCTGCATTAGCAGGAACAGAGGAGAGTCCTGGTGAAGTAGTTTTAAGTCAAGGTAGAAAATTCAAAACTTATAGAGGTATGGGTTCAATTGGTGCAATGACTAAAGGAAGTACAGATAGATATTTCCAAGAAGGAACAGCTGCTGATAAATTAGTACCTGAAGGAATTGAAGGTATGGTTCCATATAGAGGTAGTATTTCTGATATTATTCATCAAATGGTTGGAGGATTAAGATCTTCAATGGGATATTTAGGTTCTAAAGATGTTACTACATTCCAAGCAACTGCAGAATTTGTTGAGATTACAAGTGCTGGATTAAAAGAATCACATGTTCATGATGTTACAATTACGAACGAAGCTCCGAACTACCACATTTAAAAGATGATGTTATAAACATCATCTTTTAAATTTACTCTGCGTTGAAGTTTGAATTTTAATGCTCACGTGACGCGGTAAGTTTGCCTTGTGCCTTTTGGCACAAGTTTTTCCTCCTTCTGTACGCTTCGCTTAAAATTCAAACTTCGCCTTGATTAACTTCAAAATCTAATATTTCTAACATCACTTTATATATATTGCTCACATTATCTTTTTAATTTTAAGAATTAATCTAACTTTATATATTCTCAATAAAATCTTAAGTTAATTCATAAATTTTTCATATATAATAATTATAATTTCATTTTAAAGTTAAAGGAAATCAATATGTTAGACAAAATAAAAGAGTATTATAAACTAATAAAAATAAAAAAAGTTGATAATTATTTTATAAAAATTGGTATTTTAGGAGTAATTATTGGTATAGTTTTTTCTATATCTATTTTAAATCAAATATTTGGATGGTTTATTTTATTTGGAATTTGTGTTAAATTATATGATTTTACTGAAAAAATAGAACATAATATTATTCCTTATGATTTTAATAATTTATTGCCAGCACCACCAAAAAAAGATGAAGAAGAAAAATTAAAATAAGTTTTCCTCTTTTTCAATCTCATAGTCAATAAAATCTTTTACGCTATATGTTTTGAATCCTGACACTTTTTCATAGATAAGCTTTTTTTCATCATTTGTTTTAGCTTTTTTATTCATCTATATCATCCTTTAAACTTAGATTTAGTGTATCTAAAAGATTTTTAAATTCCTTATTATAAATAATTATATGGATATATTCAAGCTATATTTCTATGTTAGACTTTTAAATGGCTGATTAATAGTTAAATTTAAAAATAGGAATATATTATGATAAAAGTAAGTGTTTTATATCCAAATTTGCAAAATCTAGTGTTTGATAAAGAATATTATATTAATAAGCATATGCCTTTGGTATCAAACTTATTAGCACAGGCTTTAAAAAATGTACAAGTAGATTTTGGAATAGCAGGTGGAAGTTCTGATGAAGCACCTAAATATATAGTTATGACTCATATGTCATTTGAATCAATAGAAGCTTTTCAAAACATATTTGGAATTCATTCAGAAGAACTACTCTCTGATATTCCTAATTTTACAAATTGCCAACCTGAACTTCAAATTAGTAAAATTAAAATCTAATATTATGCTTGATTATAAATTTATATTTATAATCAAGTAAAAGTGTAAAGATAGGAGTATTAAATAATACTTTTAATAATAACTTTAAATTCTAATTCACAGCCAGCTAATGGATGATTATAATCAACAGTTACATCTTCTTTTGTTACATCAATTACAGTGGCTCTTAATATTTCATTATTTTCATCTTCTCCCTCTAGTGTCATTCCTATTTCTAGATTGATTCCTTCAAAATCTTCTATTGGAGCAATTTGAGTTAAAGTTTCATCATATTCCCCATATGCTTCATTTGCAGGTACTTTTATTGTTCTTGTTTCGCCTTCATTCATATCTATTATTCTACTTTCTAAGCCTGAAATAATTTGTCCTGAACCATAAGAAAAAGTGATTGGTTCTTTTTCAACATTTGAATCTATTATTTCATTTTCTATTTTTAATTCGTAAAACATTTCTACCATTTGGTTAATTTTAATTGCCATTTTTATCCTTTTTTTATGCCTTTTACTATATCAAAAGAAAATTATATAAAAATAAAATAATAAATAAATATAAGTAATTCTGAAACTTCTTTTTATTAAAATGTTTTATGAAGAATAAATTTTTATATTTACTTATTATTTTTTTTACTAACTGCTTTGCTTCTTATGAACAAATAAAAATTGGTAAAATTGATAATTTCTATTACGATAAACTCTCTATTCAACAATTAAAAACTATAATTGATGAGATAGAACATACTTTAGAAACTCAAGTTAACACTAATATATTTGATTATTCACCAAATGGAAAACCAATTGATATACTTTTTGTTCCTGATTCAAAATTGGAAAATGATATTTCTAAAAAAATAGATAAACTAAATTCTAAAAAAGAAAAATTAGAAAGTTTAAAAGATTTTTTTTCTACGCAGAAAAATGAAATAAATAGATTAGAAGATTCTTATACAATTCAAACAAATTTAGTAAATAAAAAAGTTGATATTTTAAATAACTATCTCAACTTTCGCACATAAAACCTAATTGTTTTTTAGTGTAAACTCTGAGCATATGAATGATTTGTTCTAAATCTTTA
>NZ_JBEVTN010000019.1:0-90815 GCF_040884245.1 Arcobacter sp. s6
AATGATTTTTTAAAAGTTAGAAACAGCTATAGTAAAAAACTAGCTACTTGCTTGGATTTAAATTTGCAAGTGGCTCATTAGTATTACCATTTCTATATTAATGAATATTCTTAATGCAAAAATGCAAATAAAGGAGAGATAATGGCAATCTATAAAAAATTAGAAGCGAAACCCGCTCCAAGTGGAACAAAGGGAGCTGGGAAATGGATAAAAGATAATCTTTTTCCATCAATAACTAGTTCAATTTTAACTATTTTATCGATTTTATTACTTTGTTATATCATTCCTCCTTTATTAGATTGGATGATTTTTGATGCAACTTGGTCAGGAACAAAAGAAGAAATAACAAAAGATGGTGCTAGATGGATTTTTATTTATGAAAAATTCAATCAGTTTATCTATGGTTTCTATCCAGAAGAATTATATTGGAGACCAAATTTAATCTTAATACTTTTTGTAGTTTCAATAGTAACTTTCAAAATGATTAAGAATATAAAAGTAAGAGCGGCAATAATTATTTTATATCCAATTATTTCATTCTTTTTACTTTATGGTGGATTAGGATTAGATATAGTTCCAACTACAAAATGGGGTGGATTATTACTTACTATTGTGGTTGCTGCTGTTGGTATTGTTGTATCTTTTCCAATTGGTATTATATTTGCACTTGGAAGACAATCTGATATGCCTATTATAAAAACAATTAGTGTGATTTACATTGAATTTATAAGAGGTGTACCTTTAATTACTTTACTATTTATGGCATCAGTAATTCTTCCATTATTCTTCCCTGAAGATATGAGTTTTGATAAATTACTTAGAGCATTAATTGGTATTACGCTATTTCAAGCTGCTTATATTGCAGAAGTTATAAGAGGTGGATTACAAGCTATTCCAAAAGGTCAATATGAAGCTTGTGATTCTATAGGTCTTTCATATTGGCAAGCTATGGGATTAGTTATTTTACCTCAAGCGCTTAAAATATCGATTCCAAATATTGTTGGATCTTTTGTTGCATTATTTAAAGATACAACATTAGTTTTAATTATTGGATTATTTGACGTTTTAGCAATGGTAACATTAACAACAACTGATCCAAACTGGTTAGGTTTTGCAACAGAGGGTTATGTATTTGTAACCATCATTTATTGGATTATTTGCTTTAGTATGTCTAAATATGCACAATCAGTAGAAAATAGATTTAATACAGATCACAAATAGAGAATAGGAATAATAATGAAAAATTTAGATTACATGATAGAAATGACTAATGTTAACAAATGGTATGGAGATTTCCACGTACTAAAAGATGTTAATTTAAGAGTAAAGAAAGGTGAGAAAATTGTAATTTGTGGACCTTCAGGTTCAGGTAAATCTACAACGATTAGATGTATGAATAGACTAGAACCTTTCCAAGAAGGTGAGTTATATGTTGCTGGTTTAGAAATGACAGAAGATGTAAAAAGAATTAGAGAAATAAGAACTCATGTTGGAATGGTTTTTCAACATTTTAATCTTTTTCCACATCTTTCTATTTTAGAAAACCTAATATTAGCTCCAACATGGGTAGGGAAAATTCCAAGAAAAAAAGCTATTGAAACTGCAATGTATTATCTTGAAAGAGTAAAAATTGCAGAGCAAGCACACAAATTCCCAAATCAGTTATCAGGTGGACAACAACAAAGGGTGGCAATTGCTAGATGTTTATGTATAAATCCTGATATTATGCTATTTGATGAGCCAACATCAGCACTTGATCCTGAAATGATTGGAGAAGTTCTTGATGTTATGACAGAATTAGCAGATGAAGGTATCACAATGGTTTGTGTAACACATGAAATGGGATTTGCAAAAAAAGTAGCAGATAGAGTAATTTTCATGGATGCAGGTCAGATTGTAGAAGAAAATACTCCTGCAGAATTTTTTGGGAACCCACAATCTCCAAGATTAAAACAATTTTTAGAACAAATTTTAGATCACTAATATATAGAAAAACATATGTCATTATTTAATGTTCTTGCATTTGCAACTGCAATGTTTTTATTAGCAATTACTCCAGGACCTGGAGTATTTGCAATTATCTCAAGAGCTTTAGCTTCTGGCTTTTACAGTGCTTCCTTTATTGTTATAGGAATTGTAATAGGAGATATAATATTTCTTTTATTAGCAATTTTTGGACTTAGTGCAATAGCTTCTATTTTAGGTGAACTTTTCATTTTAGTTAAATATTTGGGAGGAGCCTATCTTTTATTTTTAGGATATAAAATATTAAGATCTAAAGAAAAAGAGACAAATATAAAAGGTATAGAAGAATTATCATGGAAGAAAAACTTCTTAACCGGACTTTTAATAACACTTAGTAATCCAAAAGTAATACTATTTTATTTAGGATTCTTACCTACTTTTATAGACTTACAAACTTTAAATATAATTGATATTTTTACTATTTCAACTATTGTTACTATTGTTTTAGGAGGAGTTATGTTAGCTTATGCATATAGTGCAAGTAGTGCTAAAAACTTATTTAAAAATAACTCATCTAAAAGAAAAATGAATATAGCAGCAGGAAGTGTAATGATAACAGCTGGTGGAATCTTAATAGCAAAAGCTTAAATTCTTAGAATTTAAGTTAATGCTAACCAAATTCCTATTCCTATCATCATTGTTCCTGCTATTTTATTTAATAATTTTACATTTGATGAATTTTGAAGTAATTTTCTTAAAGTACTTCCACCACTTGCGTAAATAATTAAACAAGAAAATTCTAATAAGAGAATCAATAAAATAAGTACAGACAACTGAGGAACGAAAGCTAAATCTTCATCAATAAATGGTGGTAGTAATGCTATAAAAAATGCCCAACCTTTTGGATTTGCAATTGCCGTTACAAAACCTTGCATTGCAAGGTTCTTTTTTGAAACTTTAAAATTTGATTTTTCTAAATTTAAAGCCATTTTTCCACGTGATAGCCACATAGAAATACCTAAATATATTAAATAAGCTCCACCTGCGTATTTTAAAACTAAAAATATTGTTGGATATTTAAGCATAATAGTTGCAACTCCAATAACTGAAGAAGTTGCTACTATTCCTACACCCAAAAGTTCACCATACATCATATAAAAAGTTTTTTTCAAGCCTATGCTCATACCCATACTCAAAGATAGTGTCATACACATTCCAGGAGTAATTGATACAAAAAAGAAAGTTGGTATAAAAATTGCTAATATTGATAAATTAATATAATCTAAAATTTTAAATCCTTTGAAAATAAGAAAAAAGTATACTCAAATAATACAAAAAGAATACTAATTATCATTACATTTCTATTTAATTATATTAAAATATTTAATAAATACAAAAATTCTGATTATCACTAATTCTGCTATAATAATTTATAAATATTGAAAAAGGTATCTTTGTGACTGAAGAATTTAATGTCGGAAAAAAAATTAAAAAATTAAGAAAACAAAAAGCTATGAATGCAAAAGATTTAGCGGAAGAAGTAGGTATTTCTTATGGTATGTTATCTTTACTTGAAAGTGGTTCAACTCATGGTTCAGTTGAAACATTAAGAAAAATTGCAAAAGTTTTAGATACAACATTAGCTCAATTATTTACAAATGAAGATAATATAAATGAAGAGATTACAGATGAATCTATGATAATAGTAAGAAAAGATAAAAGGAAAAAAATATCTTTTCCTGATCCTTTATATAATTGTGAATTATTAGTTCCTAATTTACAAGGTGATATTGAATTTTTATTAGTTCATTTAGAAGCACAAAGAATTACAGAAGATATTATCCCACATACAAAAGGTGGAGAAGAGTGTGATTATGTATTAAAAGGTGAAATTATTATTACACTTCAAGATAAAGAATACATACTAGAAGAAGGGGATTGCATTAGATTTAATCCAGCAATTCCCCATAAAATAGAAAATAAAACAAATACTCAAGCATCTTATTTATCTGTTATTACTCCAGTTTCTTTTTAGGCTTTTAGCTAAAACAAGAAACTAAGATAGTTTTTGTTTTACTTCATCACTTGCCATTGAAATATTCCAAGCAGGTTCCCAAACTAAATCAATATCAACATGTTCAACTTTTTCAAGCTCTCGCATAACTGCTTCTTCAACCCATTGTAAAATCATTTGATGTAAAGGGCATGCTTTTGTACTTAGAGTCATTGTTACTATTACATTCATTTTTTCATCACAAACAGCATCGTAAATTAAACCCATTTCAACAAGATTAAACCCAACTTCTGGATCATTTACAGTTGATACTGCTTTAAAAATTTCTTCTTTTGTATACATAAAATTATCCTTTAAAATTTATGATATAAAAAACATCTTTGATTATAAAAGATGTTCCAATAAATAAAAAACTAATAGCTGATTTAAATAAAATATCACTACTAAAACTAAATGCTATTAAACATAAAACAAAACCTATTAAATAAAAAACAAAACCAAAATCAGAGCTTTTAATAGGTACCATATCGGCTAACATAGGAACTTTTTCTTTTCCAACTAATGGCGCAAATCTATGAAACCAAACTAAAAAAGGAATTATCTTATATAAATGGGCTGTTATAATTGGAATTAAAAAACCAAGTAAAAATATAAATCCAGCAATAATTAATATATAATCATTTAAAAAAATATAATAAATACATACTAATATCAAAGCTAACACAAAATTTACAATAGAAAAAACAATATATTTATAATATATATCTTTTTGTTTTCTAACTTTTGTTTTAAAAATTAAATATAATTGATAAATAAAAAGTATAAATCCAATTAATACTAGAGAATATCCAAAATATTCAAATATTAGAAACTTGAATATTTGACTTAAAACAACAAATACTACACCAACACTAATACTATAAAATGCAAGTTTTAAATATATATTATTAAATGAGTGAGAAAGCCAAAACATTGGAATTAAAATATAACTCATTGAAATAATTGTAATTCCTAGATATCCCACAAAAACTAAGTATATATGAGAAAGCATCAAAGCTTTTATATCTAAATCTAAATTTCCACTATAAACAAATGATAAAATAATCGCAACAATAAGCCCTAATAGTAAAAATACATTAGCAACTAACACAGTACTAGATAGGAAATTTAGTTTTTCTACTTTTTTAATTGTTAAAAAACTTTCAAGTAAAAAAATAAAAAAGGATATAAATACAATGACTCCACCATATGATAAAAGAATAGGATATTTATAAAATCCAAAAAAGATTATAACTGTGCCTAGAAAAAGTAATGGGTTAACCACATAATATAAATCAATAGAAAAGTGCTCTACTTCCAAAACTACAGGCAATAACTGAGCCATAGAAGCAAATATACTCATCATTACAAAACCCAATAAAAACAGATGCACCCAAGATAGAACAAAAGTATTTTGAGTATGTAATGAATTAATATCAAAATTGAAAAGCAAGATAATGCTTATAAATAAAATAAACATTGCACTTACAAAAAAAGAACCTACTAGCTTAAATGGTGGTGCAAATTGTTGTGAAATATTCATTTTTTAGTGCATACATCCAGAACCACTACAAGATGTATCTACATTACTAAGATTTACACTTGTATTAGTTTTTTTTATAAAAACTACCTTTACTGTATCATTAGGTAATTCAACTACTTCATAATCAAATGACTCTTTTATTTTAGGAAATAAACCCATAGGTGATTTATGATTAATCATTACAAGTTTATGTTTATCATCAAGTAATTGAAGCCCAACCATCGCATTTACCATAGGTTCAGGAGGAGCAGTTAAACTTGAATCAAAATAATAAGTATCTTCATCTTCAAAAAAGGGAACCGTTGATCCAATAACTTCAATTTGTTTTGCATTTTGTGGAATAATCATTTTCTATCCTTATAATATAAATTATAAGAATGATAACTCTTTATAATAGGTAAATCATTGATAATCATCAATAGATTTATATTTTATACAAAAATTACACTAAAATATAGTAATATTATCTATGAAAAAGATTATATTTATATTAAGTACTTTTATAATTACTCTATTTGCTTATAACTCTAAAATAAATGCTTCATATGCCATTGGAATTTTCAATGAAAAAGGTGATGGTGAAAATATTCAACATAAAAGAGTCACAGATAATGACTACAACGGTACTTGTTATTCAAGGATTGTAGTATTTGGGAATATTTCACATAAAAGAATTGAAGTAAAAATTGGAAATTCATTAGGTTATTTTGAAAAATCAACCTCTGTTTTTAATAAACATAAAATAAAAATAGGAGAAGAAATGACTTTTAAGCATTATAATATTGATAAAGGTTATTTTGAAGTAAAAATAAATAATAAACTCTATGATACTAAGGTATTTGTTAGATGATTTCTTATTAAGTTTGAATATTAATTCATAAATTTAAATATTTTTTTAGAAACGTAGCATTAAAATAGCATTCTTTAAGTTTCAAGTGTGTATACTTTCATCAGATAAGAAGTTTTGTCTACTTACTCTCTCCTTAGTTAAAAATTATAGCACTTGTGACAATTTTTTTTAAGATAGAACTTCTTCTTCGATTTATTAAAATAAAAACAATTTTTGAGTTTTATTTTTATATATACTATCATTTTATAGAAACTCAAGATTAGAAATAAAAAAAGGGAAAAGTTATAAACTTTTCCCTTTTTTCGTTATATATGAAAATTAATTTATCAAGGAAGCTAAAGCTTCCTATTTCATATATGGTTTTAAAACCTCTGGAATTCTAACACTTCCATCTTCATTTTGATAATTCTCCATAATAGCTACTAATGTTCTTCCAACAGCTAATGATGAACCATTTAAAGTATGTGCTAAGATATTTTTCTTTGCATCTTTATATCTTATTTTTGCACGTCTTGCTTGAAAATCTCTTGTATTTGAAATTGATGAAATTTCTCTATATTTATTTTGTCCAGGTAACCAAACTTCTAAATCTATAGTTGTGGCTGCTGAAAAGCCTAAATCACCTGTACATAATTGCATTTTTTGATGAGGAAGTCCAAGTGATGTTAATAAATCAGATGCACAAGCTACCATTTTTTCAAATACTTCATTTGATTGCTCTTGAGAAGTGATTGCTACCATTTCAACTTTATCAAATTGATGTTGTCTGATTAATCCCCTTGTATCTCGCCCTGCACTTCCAGCTTCCTTTCTAAAACAAGGAGTATAAGATGTAAGTAACAGTGGAAGCTCTTCGATTTCAAGAATCTCATCATTAAATAAGTTTGTTAAAGATACCTCTGCAGTTGGAATTAAATATAAATCTTCACCTTCAATTTTAAATAAATCATCAGCAAATTTTGGAAGTTGTCCTGTTCCTTGAAGCGTATTTGAGTTTGCCATAAATGGAACATACCACTCTTGGAAACCTCGTTCTCTATTAAAATCAAGCATATAGTTAATTAAAGCTCTCTCAAGTCTTGCTCCATCACCTCTAAGTGCTGCAAATCTTGATTTTGCAATTTTAACACCTCTTTCAAAATCAATCCAACCATTGTTTAAATCCCAATGCTCTTTTGGCTCGAAAGTAAAAGTTGGTTTAACTCCTACAACTTCTAAAATAACATTTTCATTTTCATCAGCACCATTTGGCACAGACTCGTCAGGCATATTAGGAACACCTAAAATAATTGAAGTTAATTCCTCTTCTAAAACTCTAACTTGTTCTTCTAATTCTTGTTTTTTATTTTTTAGATTATTTATATTTTCTTGAAGTGGTGCAACATCTAGCTTCTCTTTTTTATATCTTCCAAACTCTTTTGAAAGTAAATTTTGCTCAGCTGTTACCTCTTCCATCTCTTGTCTTTTTTGTTTTGTGTTAGATGCAAGTGTTTTTAAGTTATTTAAAAGTTCGTTATCTACACCTTTTCTTTTTAAAGCTGTAACAACATATTCGAAATCTTTTTGTAGTAGTTTAATATCTATCATCTTCGCTCTTTATAATTATATTTTTTGCATTATAACTAAAAAAATCTATAAAGAGATTAGATGATATTCTAAATTTATCCGTTCATTACCATTTTAATCATTACATTTCCATCAACATATTCAGTTTTGAATTTATGTTTATGACAAAAATCTTCATTCATAATTATACACATTTCATCTGCTTTTGCTAATGCTTCATCTATTGTATCACAATGTGTTTCTTGTTCGAAATCTGAATTTTTAAAGCATCCACATGCTCTTTCAACTATTATAGCTGCCATTATAATCCTTTTAAATTTTTTGCGATTATATCATAATCAGATTATAACTATCTTTTAATAAACTTTATTCCTTTTAAATATAGATTAATACATTCATAATAAATATTTGACTAAAGTAAAAAGATATAAAAATTCAAATTATTAAAGAGTCAAAATGAAATATAAATTTTTTACTGTATCTATTCCTATCTTACTTTTAGTAGTAGCATCGTTTTATTTAACTTCAAAGTTTATACAACCAAGTTCAAAAAAAGAAATAACAATTGCAACAGGCTCAATGGATGGTGAGTATTATAACACTGCACTTAAATATAAAGAAATTTTAGAAAAACAAAAAGTTAAAGTAAATATTCTTACGTCAAATGGTTCAATGGAAAATATTCAACTTTTAAATGAGGGGAAAGCAGATATCGCTTTTGTGCAAAATGGAATTGATTCATTAAAAAAACAAACTGAAATAAAAGCAATTGCTTCTATTTATTATGAACCCTTATGGATTTTTTATAGAAATGATAAATACAAAATAGATTATCTTCTTCAATTAATTTCAAAAAAAATATCAATAGGAAAAGAAAAAAGTGGAACAGAAGACTTATCTTTAAAAATGTTAAATGACAATGGAATAAATAAAGAAAATTCTCAATTACTTTCTACTTCAACACAAGAAGCAAAAGAACTATTAAGCAAGGGTGAAATTGATGCTATGTTTATAGTTAGTTCTCCTAACTCAAAAATAATAAAAGAGTTATTGGAAAATCCAGATATAAGTCTTTTTAACTTTAAAAGAGCAAAAGCATATAGTAGAAAATATACTTTTTTAGAACCTATTTCTCTTTACGAAGGAACAATTGATTTGTATAAAAATCTTCCAAATCAAGATATAAGCTTGCTTTCCACAACTGCTAACTTAATTGTAAAGGATGATTTCTCTGATGAATTAACAAGACTAATTCTAAGAGAGATTAAAAAAGTTCATAATAAAAAAGAGTTATTTGAAGCAACAAATCAATTTCCAAATATAGATAATTTAACAATTGAAGTGAATGATGATGCGCTTAGATATTTCACCTATGGAGACACTTGGCTTGAAAAGATATTTCCTTATTGGATTGCATCAAATATAGATAGATTATCTATACTTTTAATTCCTCTTATTACACTTATGATTCCTTTATCTAAAGGATTTTTCCCTCTTTATAGATGGAGTATTAGGTCAAAAATTTATAAATGGTATGAAGAAATACATAAAATTGACTTATTAGTTGAAGAATCTAATAATGAAAAACTACAAGATTATTTAAATCAAATAATAATTTTAAAAAAAGAGATAAAACAAGAAACAAAAGTTCCACTCTCATATATGGGTGAGTATTATAATTTAATTATGCATTTGGAATTAATAATTTCTAAGATAAATATGAGGTTAGCTAATAATTAATTTTAGCTACTTTAGATACAATAAAGCAAAAATTATAAGGAATTTGATTTGAGAATTTTATCAGGTATTCAACCATCAGGAACAATTCATATAGGAAACTATTTTGGAATGGTTAAGAAAATGGTTGAATCTCAAAATGATGGAGAGTTATTTGCATTTTTAGCATCATATCATGCATTAACATCAGTAAAAACAAAAGAAGCTTTAGAAAATAATACTTATGAAGCAGCTATTAATTTTCTAGCACTTGGAATGGACCCTGAAAAATCAACATTTTGGGTACAACACGATGTAAAAGAAGTATTAGAGCTTTACTGGATTTTATCAAATCATACTTCTATGGGATTGTTAGAAAGAGCCCACTCATACAAAGATAAAACATCAAAAGGAATTGTTGCAGGGCATGGATTATTTTCATATCCAGTTTTAATGGCTGCTGATATTTTATTATTTGATTCAAATATTGTTCCTGTTGGAAAAGATCAAATTCAACATGTTGAAATGACAAGAGATATTGCAACTTCATTTAATCACGCTTATGAAAAAGAAATTTTTATTTTACCAGAATCAAAAGTAGATGAAGTAGTAGCAACAGTTCCTGGAACAGATGGGGCTAAGATGTCTAAATCATATAATAATACAATTGATATGTTTACAAGTCCTAAACAAAGAAAAAAACAAGTGATGGGAATAGTTACAGATTCAAGAGAATTAGATGAACCAAAAGAGTGGGAAAACTGTAACATCTATACTTTATGTAAACTATTTATGAATGAAGATGAACTAAAAGATTTACAAAAAAGATATGCAACACCAGGGGAAGGTTATGGTCATTTTAAAATGACTTTACTTGAAAAAATAAATGAGTATTTTGCACCTTATGAAGAAAAAAGAGAGTATTACTTAAATAATAAAAAAGAAGTAAGAGAAATTTTAGCTCATGGAGCACAAAAAGCTAGAAAAATTGCATCTGCTAAAATGGAAATTATTAGAGATGCTGTAGGATTAATATAAAAAAATAGAAGAGTTTAAAACTCTTCTATTTTACTTCAACAATTTTTATAACTTCATCAATAACATTTGAAATATCTTCAACTCTTTTTTGCCAAACTTTTCCAAACTCTATTTTTTCTTCATTTGTTGCACTTCCTTGAATACATTTTTGCATTAAAGAATTCATAGAAGGATCTGGTAAAACTGAGCTTGCATTATAAAAAATATCTACACTTTTTTGAGTATCAAGTCTTGTAAATCTTACACTTGCCCCATTTATATCTTTTTCAAAATTCATTAAATGATTTCTATCATGCTTTCCAGCAAGTCCTTTAAAACCATTTGTAGTTGTAGAACCAGTTATATTTGTAATAACACTTCCTATTACACCTGCTACTCCATCTATTTGCTTTTCTTTAAACTCAACTAATATATTACCACGTTTTGCTACTTCATTTTCATGTAAAGCTTTTAAACCTTGAAGTGTCATAAGATAAGCCCCAAGAACTGTAGGACAGCTATGTCCTGCACTTTTAACTACATCTAAATATGAGTATTCTATTAATCCACCTTCGAAAGCACCTAGAAGGCAAGCTAAATCATCTTGTAGTTTTATTGTTGGAATATTATTAAAAAATTGTGGGTAAGTCATATTTTAAACCTTTTTGTTGGTATTATTTGCACTAACAACAAAGTTTAAAATATTTTGTGTTAGGCTATTTTTTTACAAATAAAAATCAATTTATCTGCATGTTCATCTGTATGTAAATTAAATTTTTTTATCTCTTGAACTTCAAAATTACACTCTTTTAGAAGTTTTCTTAAGAATTCTTTTGAATGATATTCTTGGATTATAGAATCGCTCTCTTTAGAAAATAGGCCGCTATTTTCTTTAGTAAAAAGAGTAATATCCGTTTGAAGTTTATTATCTCCAAAATTTGCATCAATAGCAATGAATTTATCATCAAGATCAATAGTAATACATCCTTGAGCAACTTCTTCAAATCCAAAAAGAGAGTTTACATCAAAAATAAAATAAGCACCTTGATTCAAAACAAGATTTGTTTGAGTTATAAATGTTTTTAAATCTTCTTTTGGAAGATAATTAAGTACATCAAAAATAGCAGTTGCACAATCAAACTTTTCTTTTACATCTTCAAGTGGCATTGCTTTTGCATTTAAATTTCTTTCTTCACAAGCTTTTATTTGCTCAACACTTAAGTCAATTCCCAAAGCTGTTTTTTTATTTACCATTAAATTTTCTAAGAAATATCCTTGACCACATCCAATATCAATAATATTATCAAGTTCATTTACCATTATAAATTTTAAAAATTCTTTATGTAAAGTGTAAATTTCTTCTTCAAAACTTAAAAAAGGCTCAACCTTTGCGTATAAATCTAAACCCATTATAAATGCGCTTCTATTCTTTCTTTTAAGTCTAAAATTAAATCTTTTTTAGCATAAAAAGAGTTTTTATTTGCAATTAAGTGTGCGCTACTCTCCATAATAGTAGGACCAACTTCAAGTCCATTTTGTTTCATTGTTTCACCTGTTTCTACAATATCCACAATACAATCACAAAGTCCAACTAATGGAGCTAATTCAATAGAACCATAAAGCTTTATAATTTCAACAGCCATTGCTTTTTGTTCAAAATATTTTTTTGCAATTACTTCATGTTTTGTTGCAATCGTAATTTTACTTTTATCAAAATTTAGTTTTTCACCAGCTCTTAATCCAAAGGCAACTTTACAACGTCCAAGTTCTAGGTCTAAAAGTTTGATTAAGTCATATTCTTTTTCTTCAAGTACATCAAGTCCAACAACACCTAAGTCAGCTGCTCCATGCATTACATAAGTTGGTACATCTTGATTTCTTACGTTTAAAAATCTAAACCCAGCTTTTTCTAGTATTAATTTTCTGTCTTCAAAAATAAATTTTTCGCCAAAAGCTTTTTCAAATTTATCAAGAGTTTCTTCAGCAATTCTTCCCTTAGGTAATGCAATTGTTAGCATCAATTATCCTTTTCATATTTTCAAATATTAAATCTTTTTTATATATACTATTTTCAAAATATTTACTCAAAACTAGCCCATCACCACCTGTAAATATAATATTTTTATTTAAACTTACTTCTTTTATTGGTAAAATGATAGATTTCAGCATCGCATATTGTATAGCATCTTTTGTTTGAAGCGGTATTTTATCTAAATTTATATCTTTTTTAAAAGAAAATTTCAATTTTTTTGATATTTTAGGATAGGAAGATATGAAACTTCTCATGCCAAGAAGAATAAATCCTCCTTGATGTATTCCTTTTTCCATTATATCAACGGTAATTGCACTTCCTGCATCTACGATTACAATATCATCATAAAAGCTACAAGCTACTGCTCTATCTTTGCCTAAGCCCTTATATGAAGTTTGAAAATTCATTATATCTTCTATATTTTTTGCTTGTGGATTATTTTTAAGTAGTTTTTTTGTTGCTTTTTCATTTACAGATATATAATATATTTCATCATCAAAAACAGGAATCTTCTCATCAAGAAAATATTTTTTATGTTTTTTATTTATAAAAAAATGAAAAGTTGTATTTCCAATATCACATAAAATCAACTCTTACGCTCCAATCATTTTGTTTTAAATACTCTTTTGCCTTTGAGCATAATGGACTTGAAATCAATAACTCTTTTCTTTTGAAATTATGATCTAAATGATTTACTAGTTTTTCACAAAGTTCCATTAAATCATTTGCATTTTTTCTAATAAATCTACTTTTTGAATCAACTATAAAAATTGCATAAAAATTTGCATCAATACTTGTTGCAGCATATATATCAATTTTTTTACGTGAGCCTATTTCTTTTGGTGATATTTGTTTTATATCTTTAAAAAGTATATTTTTATTTGTATAGTATGTTGTTAATTTTTTCAATACATCCCTTTATTTAAAAAATTATATCTAATTAACTCTTTTTATTAAATTTTATACACAAAGCAAATATATTTGCTAACTTATTTTGTTATAATTCTGAAAAATTAATATAAAAAATAAAGAAACATGCAAGAAATAACCCAAGAAGAACAAACCAAAATTACCCAAGCCATTATAAAAGCAGCCGTATTAATGCTAGAATTTGGTGCAGAGAGTATTTTAATAGAACAAACAGCCGAAAGACTAGGAATAGCTTTAGGTGTAAACTCTGTTGAAATGTCACTAATTCCAGCAGCAATTGTATTAACAACTTTATATAATAACCGATCAGTAACAACAACAAGAAGAGTTCATCATAAACCAATTAATATGTCAATTGTTTGTGATGTTCAGAAAATGGTTATTCAGATTGAAAGAAATAATTATGATGCTAACTATGTAATAAATTATTTAAAAAATATCAAGCCAAATTTATATAATAGATGGTTAGTAGTGTTTATGGTAGGTTTTGCCTGTGCTTCATTTTCTAACTTACAAAATGGTGATTTAAATGCATTTTTTATTACTTTTGCAGTTGCAAGTTTTGCTATGTTTATTAGACAAGAACTAAATAAAAAAAGATTTATGATGATTATTACTTTTGGAATAACAGCCTTTATTGCAACTTACATTGCTAGTCTTTCAATTTTATTTAATTTAAGTACAACACCAAATGTAATATTAGCATCAAGTGTTTTACTTTTGGTTCCTGGAGTTCCTTTTGTAAACTCTTTTTTAGATGCTTTCAAAGGTTATTTAAGTATGGGATGGGGAAGATGGTTACAAGCGATGATTTTAACTATTGCCTCATCATCTGGAATAGTATTAGCAATGTCACTTTTAAATATTAAAGGTTGGTAAGATGGAAATAATATATGATATTTTAATAAAATCTATTTTTGCAAGTATTGCATCAACTGGATTTGCTATGCTTTTTAACGTACCAAGACACACTTTAATTTTTTGTGCATTGGGTGGTGCCATTACTTATATTATTAGAAATATCTCTATTGAATTTGGTCTTTCAATAGAATTATCAACTTTTATTGCATCTTCTTGTATAGGATTTATTACTTTAAAATGGTCTAGAAAATTCTTAATTCCAAGACCTGTTTATTCAGTTGCTTCTATTATTCCTATGATTCCAGGAACTTATGCATTTACTGCAATGATCTCTTTAGTTGATATGAATTCTCATGGAGTTAGCCCTGAATTGATTCAGTTGTTTATAGAAAATTTCTTAAGAGCTTTATCTATTTTAGGAGCTATTACTTTTGGATTAGCACTTACTTCTTTGTATTATATGAGACTTAATAGACCAGTTATTTAAAAAGAAAGAGTCAAACTCTTTCTTTGCTTACTGATAATTTATAAATAAAATTTATCTATAAATTCATCACTTACATCTAAGATTTTTCTCTCTCGAAGTGAATCTAAAACCTCTTTTGTACAATCAACATCATCAGGCCATCTTCTACTAAAATTATCAAAGGCATTTTTATTTGTTGCATCTAAACACATAGTATGACCATTTATATATAAATCTCTATTTGAATCTATATTATTTGCAACTCTCCAAACTAACATATATGAATTATTTACATCATTTTTAGATTCATCCACAATTATTAAAATTTTAATATGTTCAAATAAAGATTTTAAATCTTCAAAAAGATATTTTTGATTTCTATTTTTTTCTACACTTATTACTGTAATTGGATTTTTTGTATCTGTAAAATATTGTTTTAAATCTTTTACTTCACTAGTAAGTGCTTTCATTTTTAATAAAAGTTCAGAGTCTTCTAAAATAGTAATTCCTAATTCAGATATTTCATCACCCGTACAATCAATACCTAGTTTTCCACCAACTGCAAATTTTGGACTTGAATGATCAAGTGCATCTACTACACCTTTTGATATTAACATATCATCAATATTTAATCTATTTAAAATGTGTTTCATTATTGCTTGATGATCCGTAAGATCTGGTGCATCATCATTTACAAAAACAGCATGTTTTACAAAACTCATTTGCCCTACTCCCCAAAATGCATGCATCATTTGAGATGCGTGACCTGGATATAAAGTTTTAATTTTTGCTAAAATCAAATTATGAAAAACACCATTTTCAGGCATATAATAATCTATTAAATCAGGTGCTGTTGTTTTAAGAAGTGGTAAAAATATTCTCTCAGTTGCATGCCCCATATACTTGTCTTCTAAAGGTGGTTTTCCAACAACAGTTGCTAAGAATGTTGGTTTTGCTTTACTTGTAATTGCAGTTACTTCCATAAATGGATACTCTTCTTCAAGTGTATAATAACCTGTATGATCACCAAAAGGTCCCTCTATTCTTATTTTTGAAGGGTCAACAAAACCTTCAATAATAAAGTCATTATCTCTTGGAACCCAAATATCATTTGTAATTGATTTTACAAGTTGTGCATTTTTGTTTTTTACAAAACCATAAAGCATTAACTCAAAAATTCCAATAGGAAGAGGTGCTTGCCCACACCAAATATACATAGGATCTCCTCCAATTCCAATACTTACTGGCATTTTTTTAGCAGCTTTTTTATACTCATGGAAGAAATGATTTGAGTCTTTATGAATTTGCCAGTGAAGTCCTAAAGTATTATCAGGATAGACTTGTAATCTATACATACCAAGGTTTTTTAATTCCCCATTTAAAGATGTTGTATAAACTTGACCCATTGTAATAAAAGGTCCACCATCTTGCTCCCATGTTGTAAGAATTGGTAAATCAGAAAGTTTGGCTTCAGTTCCTAATTTAATAACTTGTTGACACTCACCTTTTCCTTTATTTTTTTTAGGAATGGTATTTTTAAGTGCAAATAATTTCCCAAAAGTTGATAGTTTTTCACTAAATGTTGTAGGTGGTTTCATTTTAAGTAAACTCTCGATTTCAGAGCCAATTTTATCACCATCACCAATAAATAATTCAACAGCTTTTTCATTACAAAATACATTCATTAAAACTGGAATATCAAATTTCTTATTATTTTTCTTATCTACAACATTTGTAAATAATATTGCTTTTGAATCCTTTTTTTTAACTTCAACATACGCAATATGTGGAATCTCTAGGTAAATATCTAGTTCATCATCAATAATTTTTAATAAATCATGCTTTTTTAATAGTTCAATTGCTTCTTTCATTTTTTCCCCAAAGTAAACCTAATAAGGTAATTAGTATAAATCTTATATCATTTTATCAATAAAAAATAGTTTATAATAGGGGTTTTGAATATGCTTAATAATATTGAATACAATTTTGATGAAATAATTAATAGAAAAAATACAAATTGTGAAAAGTGGGATGGACTAGTTAAAAATTTTGGTTACGAGGATTTAAATCCACTTTGGGTTGCTGATATGGATTTTAAAACTCCTGCTTTCATTAATGATGAAATAATAAAAGCTGCAAAAAATAGTTTTTATGGCTACAGTATTGAGACCGATGCTCTTTATTCATCAATAATAAACTGGCAAAAAAATCAACATAATTGGAATATTGATAAAGAAGATATATTTATGGTAAATGGAGTAGTTCCTGCTTTTAGTGCTTGTATTGAAGCATTTAGTGAAAGAGGTGATGAAGTTATAGTTCAAACACCTGTTTATCCTCCACTTTTTAAATATATAAGTTCAAACAACAGAAATGTTGTTATTAATGAATTAAAAAATGACAATGGCTACTATACAATGGATCTAGAAGATTTGGAGAGTAAAATTACACCAAAAACAAAAATATTAGTTCTTTGTTCTCCTCATAATCCAGTTGGAAGAGTATGGAGTAAGGAAGAACTTGAAAAACTTGCAAACATTTGTATTAAAAACAATATTATAATTATTTCAGATGAAATACATAGTGATATTACTTTTAAAAAATTTATTCCATTGGCTTCTATCTCTGAAAAAATAGCTATGAAAACAATTACTTTAAATAGTGCAGGAAAAACATTTAATATTGCAGGATTAAATACTTCATATGCAATCAGCAAAAATAGTTTTATTTTAGATGAATTTAAGAAAGTTGCAAGAAAAAGAGGAATAAATTCAATAAATTTTTTCGGATATATAGCAACAAAAGCAGCATACGAGAATGGGGCTTTATTTGTTAAAGAACTAAAGACTTATATTATGAATAATTTTATATTTATGAAAAAATATTTTGAAGATAACAACTTAAAAATAGATTTCCAGATTCCTGAAGCAACTTATTTAATTTGGTTAGATTTTAAACAGACAAACCTATCACATGAAGAGATAAAAGAACTATTATTAAGAAAATCAAAACTTGCTTTAAATGATGGTGTTTCTTTTGGTAGCAATGGAAATAAATATTTTAGATTAAATGCTGCACTTAGTAAAAAAGCCCTAGAAATAGCATTAAATCAGTTATCTGTAAGTTTTAAGTAGCAATTACATAGCAAAGTATTACATTTTTTCTCACTATTGGGATTATCAATTATAAATAATTGAAAAACTTTATTATGTATAAAAAATAGTGTACAATCTTTAATAATATTAATAAATAGGGAAGAAAATGTCAACTGAATTAATTTTAGCCTCTGTTATATTTGTAGCCATTGGCCTGATTCTTGTGTCTGTCTTTGCATTATCAAAATTTGTAGGACCAAATAACGAGAAATCAAAAATCAAAAATACTGTTTACGAAAGTGGTGTTTCAAATCCAGTGGGAACAACAAATATAAGATTCTCAGTTAAATTTTATTTAGTTGCAATATCATTCTTACTATTTGATGTGGAAATTATTTTTATGTTTCCTTGGGCAATAAATATTTTAGAATTAGGTTATGCTGGATTATTTAAAATGTTTATTTTTATGGGATTATTATTTGCAGGTTTAATTTATATCTACAAGAAAAAGGCATTATCATGGGATTAGGAGTTGAATCTAAATTTGGCGATTCTATCGTTACTACTAGACTTGATCACGCAGTAAACTGGGGAAGATCTTATTCTTTATGGCCAATGGTTTTTGGAACTGCGTGTTGTGGTATTGAATTTATGAGTGTTGCAGGGGCTAAATATGACCTTTCAAGATTTGGAGCAGAAGTTGTAAGATTTTCTCCAAGGCAAGCAGATTTACTTATAGTTGCAGGAACTATCTCATATAAACAAGCACCAATTTTACAAAAAATATATGAGCAGATGTGTGAACCTAAATGGGTTATTTCAATGGGTGCATGTGCTTGTTCTGGTGGTTTTTATGACAACTATACAACTTTACAAGGAATAGATCAAATTATTCCTGTTGATGAGTATATTGCAGGTTGCCCTCCACGTCCTGAAGCTGTTCTTGATGCAATTATGAGAATTCAAGAAAAAGCTCAAAGTGATTCAGTTATAAAAGACCGAGTTAAAGAATATAAAGGAATTTTAGATGCTTAAATGTGATATGTTAATTGAAGCTAATGATATTAAGTCTACAATTTCTAAATTAAAGAATGAAGATAATTATTCAATTCTTCTAGATATTACAGTTATTGATTATTTAAAATTTCCTGATATTACACCTAGTCGTTTTGCTGTTGTTTATATTTTAAGAGATAAAAGTTTTAAAAACCAAATCTCTGTGAAATCATTTATTGATGATAATGCTTTAGAAGTTGAAACAATTAGTGATATCTATAGTGCGGCAAATTGGGCTGAGAGAGAAGCTTATGATCAATATGGTATTAAATTTAAAGGTCATCCAAATTTAAAAAGAGTTTTAAATCATCATCAATTTGTAGGACATCCCTTAAGAAAAGATTATGAAATTACAAAGGGTCAAATTTGTACACAAACTGAAGATTTAATGGATGAAATGAATCCCTTATTAACTTCAAAGGGTTATACACCTGAAGATATCAATGACTTAATGCTATTAAATGTAGGACCCTCACATCCAGCATCACATGGAACAATTAGAAACTTTGTTGCAATGGAAGGTGAAACAATCACAGCTTGTGTAACTGAGATTGGATATTTACATAGAGGATTTGAAAAATCTTGTGAAAATCATACATATTCACAAATTATTCCATATACAGATAGATTAAACTACTGTAGTGCTATTTTAAATAATATTGGTTATTCAAAAGCTGTTGAAGAGATGTTGAAAATTGATATTACAGCTCGAGCTAAGATGATTAGAGTAATTATTGGTGAATTAAGTAGAATCATAGATCACCTTGTTTGTAATGCTGCAAATATGGTTGACCTTGGTGGACTTACGAATTTCTGGTATTTATTTGCCCCAAGAGATAAAGCTTATGATTTATTATCAAAATTAACGGGTGCAAGACTTACTAATACTTATACAAGAATTGGTGGGTTAGAGTTTGATTTATATGATGGATTTTCTGAAGATTTAGCAGCAGTTTTAAAAGATACAGAAGTAGCTATTGATGATGCTTTATCACTAATAGCTCATAACAAAATATTCCATGATAGAACCCAGGATGTTGGTGTTATAAAATCTGATTTTGCAATTGATCATGGAATTTCAGGACCAAATTTAAGAGCAACTGGTGTTGCCCATGATTTGAGAAAAGACAAACCTTATTATGGTTATGAAAATTTTGATTTTGATATTGTAATTGGAAGTCATGGTGATGTTTACGACAGAATGATGTGTAGATTTGAAGAGATGAGACAATCAATTAGAATTATTAGACAAGCAATGAAAGAGCTTCCAGATGGACCTATAAATATAAATGCTCCTGGAATTTTACTTCCAAGTAAAAAAGATGTTTATGGAAATATTGAAGGTTTAATGAATCAATTTAAACTTACATTTGAAGGTATAAAAGTACCAAAAGGTGAATATTACTCTTCAACTGAAGGTGGAAATGGGGAATTAGGATTCTTTATCGTAAGCGATGGAAATGGTCGCCCTTATAAAGTAAAATGTAGACCTCCTTGTTTTTATTCACTAGGAGCTTATGCAAAAATTGTTGAAGGTGGAATGCTAGCTGATGCAGTTGTTACAATGGCTAGTATGAATTTTATTGCAGGGGAGTTTGATAGATAATGAGTAGTTTTAAATTTACACCTGAGAATGAAATTAAATTTCAAGAATATGTAAGTAGATATCCTGTTATTGATTCTGTTATGTTACCGGCACTTTGGTTAGTTCAAGAACAAGAAGCGTGGGTAAGTCCAGAGGCTATGATTTATGTAGCAGATAAATTAGGAAAAACACCAATTCAAGTATATGAAGTAGCAACTTTTTATACGATGTTCAACTTAAAACCAATTGGAAAACATCATATTGAACTTTGTAAAACTCTTTCTTGTATGTTATGTGGTTCAAAAGATATTAAAAATCATATAAAACAAACTATAGGAATAGAACCTGGGCAAACAAGTGAAGATGGATTATTTCATTTAAGTGAAGTTGAGTGTTTAGGAGCATGTGGTGGAGCACCAATGTTTGCTTTAGATGGTCAATATCATGAAAAATTAACTAAACAAAGAGTTGATGAGTTAATTGCGGAGTGTAAAAAATGATAACAAAAATAGTAAGTCAAAATTTTGATATTCCAGATTCTCATAAACTTGAAGTTGCCCTTGTAAACGGAAGATACTCTTCAATTGATAAACTTTTTTCAATGGAACCAGATGCAGTAACAGCAGAAGTTACAGCATCTGGATTAAGAGGAAAAGGTGGAGGAGGAGCAGCTTGTGGACCAAAATGGGAATTAATGCCTAAAAATGACCCAAGACCTGCTTACTTAATAGTAAATGGTGATGAATCAGAACCAGGAACTTTTAAAGATAGACAAATATTTCAATATGATCCACATCTTTTAATAGAAGGAATTATTTGCACTTGTTATGCAATAAATGCTCACCATGCATATATTTATATAAGAGGTGAATATAAATTTTTCTCAGATAGAGTAAATGAAGCGATAAAAGAAGCCTACGAAGCAGGTATAATTGGTGATAGAATCATGAACAAATATGATTTTAAATTAGACATCACGGTTCATAGAGGTGGTGGTGCTTATATTTGTGGGGAAAAATCAGCACTAATTGAATCACTTGAAGGTAAACGTGGACATCCAAGACTTAAACCACATGGAAAAGAGTGTGAATGGTTCTTTGATAATCCAGCAACTGTAAATAACGTTGAAACAATAGCATCTGTTCCAAATATTGTAGAAAATGGTGCGCAAGGGTATACAAAATATGGTACACCTAAATCACCTGGAACAATGTTATTTGCAATTTCAGGACCTGTAAAAAATCCAGGTGTTTATGAAATGGCATATGGGAATAAAATGATTGATTTTCTAAACATTCTAGGTGGTGGAATGATTGAAGGAAAAAAATTAAAAGCAATTATTCCAGGAGGTTCATCTTGTCCTATCTTAACTGCTGAGGAAGTGGAGAAGGCAGTATTAGATTATGAATCTATGTGGGATATTGGTTCAACTTTAGGTACAGGAGGAATGATAGTTATTGATGAAGATACATCTATGGTTGATGTAGCTAAAAATCTAATTGAATTTTATCACCACGAGTCATGTGGACAGTGTACACCTTGTAGAGAGGGTACAGGATGGATTGATAAGATTTTAGGAAAAATCTTAAGTGGTGATGGTTCAAGTGAAGATTTAAATACAATACTTGATGTGTGTAGCACAATGAATGGTAAAACAATCTGTGTATTTGCACCAGCGGTAAAAGATATTATCGAAAGTATTGTAAGAAAATTCCCACAAGAATTTAATACATATTTTAAAAACTAAAATTTAATTTAATAAACAGGAGAAATTTATGGCTAAAAGCACAATGACATTAACTGATAACAGAAATGGCAAATCATATGAATATAATATTATTGATGGTACAAGAGGACCAAGTGTTGTAGATATTTCTACATTTTACAAAGATTCAGGTATGTTTACTTATGACCCAGGTTATACTTCAACTGCATCTTGTGAATCAAAAATCACATTTATTGATGGTGAAAACTCAGAGTTAAGATACAGAGGATATGATATAGCAGATCTTGCTGGTAAACACTCTTTCTTAGATGTTTCTTATTTACTAATGAGAGGTAAACTTCCAACTGAGCAAGCTTCTAAAAACTTTGATTTAGAAATCAGACATAGATCTTTCTTAAACGAAGGTATTATTAGATTATTTGATGCATTACCAGATGGCGCTCACCCAATGGCAACAATGGGAGCTGCAACTATGGCTTTATCAGCATTTTACAAAGATCACTTACATTTAGAAGATGAAGAAGAATTCAAAATGATGAGAAGAAGAATCTTAGCTAAAATGCCAGTAATTGCTGCAATGGCTTATCGAAATTCTATTGGTACTCCACTAATTTATCCAGATGTAAATAAATACTTCACTGAAAACTTCCTATATATGTTAAGAGCATACCCAGGTGGAAAAATGAAATATTTAGGTGATGGAGTAAATGACGAAATCAAACAAGTTGAAATTGATGCACTTGATGCAATTTTAACTTTACATGCTGATCATGAGCAAAATGCATCTACTACAACTGTAAGAAATGTTGGTTCAACTGAAGCTCACCCTTATGTTGCTATTGCTTCTGGTATTTCTGCATTATGGGGATCTGCTCACGGTGGAGCTAATGAAAAAGTAATGGATCAATTAAGATTAATTGGTGATGTTAAAAATGTACCAACTTATATTGCTAAAGCAAAAGATAGAAATGACCCATTCAGATTAATGGGATTCGGACACAGAGTTTATAAAAATAGAGATCCAAGAGCTGAAACTTTAAAAGGATTACAAGATAAATTAAGAGAAGAGTTAAAACTTGATTCTAAATTACTTGATATTGCAGCTGCTGTTGAAAAAGCTGCATTAAGTGATGATTACTTTAAAGAAAGAGGTTTATATCCAAATATTGATTTCTATTCAGGTGTTATCTTAACTGCACTTAGAATTCCAACTGCAATGTTTACTCCAATCTTTGTTATTGGTAGAACTCCAGGATGGTTAGCACAATGGTCTGAATTAAAACAAGATCCAAAACATAAAATTGCAAGACCAAGACAATTATACACAGGTAACTAAGAAAAAATATAACTTAAGGCAAGGATGATATATGAGTGAAATTGTAGACATTACAATCAATGGAGCACAAATGCAAGCTGCAAAAGGCAGCTTGTTAATTGATAAATTATTGGATGAAAATATACATATTCCTCATTTTTGTTATCATCAAGCCCTAGGAAAAGATGGAAACTGTAGAATGTGTATGGTGGAAATCGAAGGTCAAAAAAGACCACAAATTGCATGTGATACACCTGTAAAAGCTGGAATGATTGTAAGAACTCAAGGTGAGAATATCGAAAAAGTAAGAAGAGATATTCTTGAACTTGAACTTATAAATCATCCAATTGACTGCCCTACTTGTGATCAAGCAGGAGAGTGTAAACTTCAAGATTATTATATGGAATCAGGATTTTATGATTCAAGGGTAAATGTAGATGCAAAAGTTCATGCAAGAAAAAGAGTTGACTTGGGCTCAAATGTAATGCTTGATCAAGAAAGATGTGTACTTTGTACTAGATGTGTAAGATTTTGTTCTCAAATAACAAAAACAAATGAGCTAGGAGTTATTAGCAGAGCTGATCACTCGGTTATTGGAACTTTTCCAGGAAAGCCACTTGATAATCCATACGCTATGAATGTTATTGATATTTGTCCTGTTGGAGCATTAACAAATAAAGATTTTAGATTTAAACAAAGAGTTTGGTTTTTAGAGACTTTTGATGCCATTTGTAATGGTTGTTCAAAAGGATGTAGTATTTATGTTGACCATAGAAAAGAAAAATATAAAGATGATCAAATTTTCAGATTTAGACCAAGAGTAAATAAAAATGTTAATGGACATTTTATTTGTGATGAAGGAAGACTTTCTTATACAAAGGAAGCTAATAATAGATTTGAAACACCATTAGTTAATAAAAATGAAACTAATATTGATAATACTATTACTAATATGTTTAAAGAACTAACAACAAATAAAAATATCTTATTCGTATTAAGTGCAAATCTTTCAATAGAAGAAATGCAGAATGTAAAAAATTTAGCATCAAAATTAAATGTTGATGTGTCTGGATATTCTCCTGATACAATTGATGAAAACTTTGCTGATGATTATTTAAAAACAAATGATCGAACTGCAAATAGAGCAGCATTTAAAGACCTACAAATTGATGAATCAAAAGAGTATTTTGATGAAAAATTAAATAAATCATCATTAGTAATAATAGTTGAAAATAGCTATTTTGAAAATAACTCGAATTTATTAGAAAATAAAAAAGTAATCTCTTTATTTTCTCACCATTGTATGACAATTGGATATTCAAATATAGCAATTCCAGTTGCTTCTTTTTATGAAAAATCAGGAACTTACATAAATATAAATGGAATAAAGCAAAAAGTTATTTCAAAAATGAATAAAAATAATCCTATGCAATCTATAACAACTGTTATTGAACATCTAAAATCAATGATTGAAAAAGGAACTGTATGAGTATTGAATCAATAATTATCATTGTAATAAATATTTTTCTTGCAATTATCCTAGCTGTGGGTATGACCCCTGTTTTTGTTTGGTGGGAAAGAAGAGTATCTGGATTTATGCAAGATAGAACTGGACCTAATAGATGTAATATCGGCCCATTTAGATTAGGTGGTTTAATCCAAAGTTTTGCAGATATGTTAAAACTTGTATTTAAAGAAGATTTTACTCCCTCACATATTAAATATAAATTTTTCTTTACAGTAGCTCCAATTATAGTATTCTTTTGTTCATTTTTAACTTTTGCTGTTATTCCTTTTGCTGATGTTTTAGTTATAGATGGAAAAGAAAATATAATGCAAGCAATTCCTAGTGAATTAGGAATTATGTGGTTTATTGCATTTGCAGGATTATCTGTTTATGGAATCATCTTAGGTGGTTATTCATCAGGAAGTAAATATGGACTTTTAGGTTCAATTAGAGCATCAGCTCAAGTTATCTCTTATGAAGCGGCAATGGGATTAGCTATTATCTCTATGATTTTATCTTATGGTTCTATTCATTTAACTGATATGGTAAATGCACAAGCAGGAACTTACTTAGGTGTAATTCCTATGTGGGGAATATTTATACAACCACTTGCTGCTATTATCTTTATAGTTTGTGCCTTTGCTGAAACAAATAGAGCTCCATTTGACTTAGCAGAAGGAGAATCAGAGTTAGTTGCTGGTTATCATACAGAATATAGTGCAATGAAATTTGGTCTTTTTCAAGTAGGTGAATATGCAGCAATGAGTGCATCAAGTGCAATTATAGTTACACTATTTTTTGGTGGTTATCAAATTCCTTGGCTTGATACAAGTACAATCCAAAGTAATATAAACTATGTAATTATGGGAATTATAATTATTCTTCCAATAAAAGCATATATTCTTACAACATGGATGAAAAAAAACAATAAATCAAAAAATGCAGATACATCAAGAGATAAAGAAACAAAAATATTGACATTTGCATTTTGGGGTTTAAGTTTATTTATTATGGCTATTTTAGTTCTATTCCTAATTACAGGACTTGGAACAAATGGAATTAATATTGTAACAACAGTAATTCAAGTTGGAACTTTTTTAATTAAATTCTTTATGATGGCATTTGTTTTTATCTGGATTAGATGGACTGTTTTAAGATTTAGATATGATCAATTACAGATGTTAGGCTGGAAAGTGCTTATTCCATTAGCTCTTCTAAATATCGTTGTAACTGCAATTGTAATAGTAGTGGGGAATAATTAATATGGGAATAAAAGTAGTACCAAGATACGGTAAATCATTCAAAGACAAATTATATCTTCCTGCAATTGCAGGGGGGATGAAAACAACTTTTAAACATTTCATGAAAAACTTAAAAGATGTAAATAATCTAAAAACAATGCAATATCCAGAAGTTCAGCCAGATGATTTGAATGAAAGATATAGAGGTGTCCATAGACTTACAAAACATGAAGATCAAAGTGAAAAGTGTGTTGCTTGTTTTATGTGCGCAACTGCTTGTCCTGCTGATTGTATTTTTATCGAAGCAGAAGAAAGATTTGATGGTGTTGATGAAAAAAGACCAAAAGAGTTTAAAATAGATTTATTAGAGTGTGTATTCTGTGGATATTGTGTTGAAGCATGTCCTTGCGATGCAATTCGAATGGATACTGGAATTTTTTCATTTACATCTAGTAAAAGAGAAGATTTTGTATTAGATAAAAAAGCTTTAATGGCAAATGAAAGATCAAAGGATTTAGATAATGGCTGATTTAATTTTTATTGCACTTGCATTTTTAGCTATAAGTGGAGCTATTGCTATGATTGTATATGCAAATCCAATGTATAGCGCTTTGGGTGTTTTAATTTCTATGCTAAGTGTTGCTGGAATGTTTGCACTTTTAAATGCAACATTTTTATTCCTAGTTCAAATCATTGTTTACGCAGGGGCTATTATGACTTTGATTCTTTTTATTTTAATGTTCTTAAATATAAAAGAAGAAGATTTACCAAAAGAGCCTAATAAATTTAAATTAATTGCTGTAGGTGCAGTAATTATGATACCTTTAAATGTTTTAATACTAAAAGCTGTATCAAAACTTCCTGCAAAAGATTTAACTATTTCTAACACTGATTTTGGTGATATTAAACCTATTGGACTTGAACTTTATAATAACTGGATTATTGCTTTTGAGTTAATTTCAATTTTACTTCTAATTGCACTTATTGGTTCAGTTGTTCTTGCTAAAAAAAGAAAGTCTAAAATCAATAACAAAGGAGAGCAACTATGATTTCATTAACAGCTTATGCTTTTGTATCAATGATGTTATTTTCAATCGGTGCCATTGGAGTTATTGCTAGAAGAAATATCTTTGTTATTTATATGTCAATAGAGATGATGTTAAATGGAATAAATCTATTTTTAGTAACATTTGCTAGATATCATTTTAATATGGATCCTCAAGTTATTACCATTATGGTTATTTCAATTGCTGCTGCTGAAGCTGCAATATTCTTATCAGTTATAATTTTACTATACAGATCAAGAAAATCTTTAGATACAGATATTTTTAATACACTTAGACAAGGAGAAAAATAATGAATACATCACTATTAGTATGGATTATTTTAGCTCCATTACTTGGTGCTATTATGAATGGTTTATTATATTTTTACCATATCAAAAAAGAAAAAGTATCTGATATTTATTTTTCATTAATGGGAACAATAACTCCTTTTATTTCATTTATAATTACTCTTTATTTATTTTTAAGAATGAATGATGAGAATATAATTTTTAAACAACAACTTTTTACATGGTTAAATGTTGATAAACTAAATATAGAAATGGCATTTTTAGGTGACAATCTTTCTATATTTATGTCAATGTTTGTAACATTTGTTGGTTGGTTAATTCATATTTATGCAATTGGATATATGAAAGGTGATAATGGGTTTGGTAAGTTTTTTGCTTATTTCAATCTATTCTTAGCTTCTATGTTAATTTTAGTTTTAGCTGATAATCCAATAATTTTATTCATTGGTTGGGAAGGGGTTGGAGTTTGTTCATACCTTTTAATTAAATTCTATTATGGAAATAAAGAGAATGTATTAGCTGCAAATAAAGCATTTATTGTTAATAGAGTTGGAGACTTTGGGTTTTTACTTGGAGTTGTAACACTATTTTTTGCATTAGGAGAAGTTGATTTATCATTTGCTTCTATTGAAGCAAATTTAGGAAATGCATCTAGTGAGTTATTAGTATTATCTGGTATTTTACTTTTCATTGGAGCAATGGGAAAATCAGCACAAGTACCTTTATATGTATGGCTTCCTGATGCAATGGCAGGACCTACTCCAATTTCAGCATTAATTCATGCAGCAACGATGGTAACAGCTGGGGTTTATATGGTTGCTAGATTTCACTTTTTATATGCTGGAATCGAAGAAATTGGCTTATTCATAGCTTATATTGGTGCATTTTCAGCCCTATTTGCAGCTATTATAGCAACACGTCAAACTGATATTAAAAAGATTCTTGCATATTCTACAATGAGTCAATTAGGTTATATGTTTATTGCTGTGGGACTTGGTTTTTATTCAACTGGACTTTTCCATGTATTTACTCATGCTTTCTTTAAAGCTATGTTATTCATGGCAGCAGGTGGTGTAATTATGGCACTTCACCATGAGCAAAATATCTTTAAAATCGCACAACACAGAGCATCTTTACCTATTATTGCAACAACATTTTTAATAGGTGTAATTGCAATTTCTGGAATTCCTCCATTTTCTGGATTCTTTTCAAAGGATGCAATTTTAGCAGCTGCATTTCAAGAAGGTCAATATTTAATTTGGGGAATTGCAATGTTTACAGCATTCTTGACAGCATTTTATATGTTTAGAATGTATTTTATTGTTTTTGTTGCACCAAATCACCATGATGAAGAGTATGTATATACATCAAAAACAATAACTATTCCTTTATTAATTTTAGCTATTGGTGCTATAGCAGCAGGTTTCTTAAATCTTCCAGCTATATTTGGTGGAAATCATTTTGTAGATACATGGTTAGCGCAACTACACTCAAAACATATTCATATGGATCATACAACTGAATATGTATTAATGGCATTATCAATTATTGTTGCAGCTACTGGAATTATGACAGCATATGCAAAATATGCAAAATTTGATGTTACAAAACCTGAATTAGAAACTGGAATAATTGGAAATAAATTTTATATTGATGAAATTTACAATTTCTTATTTGTTCAATCAAGTAAAAAAATATCAACTTTTATTGATAAAGTAGTTGATGAAAAAATTATTGATGCATTTATTATGAATTCATCTATTGGTTTTGTAAATATTGGTAAACGAGTTGCCATGATACAAAATGCAAATGTTAGATTTTATGCAGCCTTTATGCTTATTGGTATGACGTGCATATTTATCTATTTATATATCACATTAGGATTGTAGTATGAGTTCAGATATACTTTCGTTTATTATATTTTTACCTGCTGTTGTTGCATTTGGATTAATGATTACAACAAAAGATGTAAATACAATTAGAAATATAGCTTTTTTAACTACTACTGTTATTCTAGCTTTGGTGTTAAAAATTTATATAGAATTTGTTCCAAGTGCAGGAATGCAATTTGTTACAAATGTACCATGGATTGAGACTTATGGTATTAATTATTATGTTGGATTAGATGGTTTTTCACTAACTATTTTATTAATGATTGCTATATTAATTCCTACTTCTTATTTATTATTATGGGAAGGAAAAACTAAAGGATATTGGATAAATATGCTTCTAGTTCAAACTGGAGTTACAGGAACTTTATTATCTTTAGATGTAATTCTTTTCTACTTCTTTTGGGAAGTTATGCTTTTACCTGTATTTTTATTAATTGGACAATATGGGTTTGGGGACAAGGTATTTACAACTATTAAAGTAACTGTGTATACAATGCTTGGTTCACTATTGATGTTTATCGCAATTTTATATTTAGGAGTTGCATATCATAATGAATTCGGAGTTTGGTCTTTTGCTTATGATAAATTAATGCATATTACAACTATAAGCTATGATACAAGAGTTTGGTTATTCCTAGCATTTCTTACAGCCTTTGCTATTAAAATTCCTATTTTTCCACTTCATACTTGGATTATGGATACATATAAAAATGCACCAACTGGAGCTGTTTTCTTACTATCATCTATAATGGCAAAACTAGGAGTTTATGCAATTGTTAGATTTATGATTCCAATTTTTCCAGAAATTTATGTAGAGTTTTCTATGTGGTTTGTTGCAATTGGATTATTTGGTTTAGTTTACTTTGGAATTGCAGCACTTATGCAAGATGATATTAAAAGAATGTTTGCTTACTCATCTGCATCACATTTAAGTTTTATCTCTGCTGGTATTTTTTCATTAAACTCTTATGGTGTAAATGGAGCATTATATTTAATTATTGCTCATGCAATTGCAACTGGAGCATTATTTTTATTAGTTGGTTTAATGCAAGAGCAAACAGGATTTAAAACAATAAAAGATTTAGGTGGAATTGCTAAAAAAGCTCCTATTTTTACATTTGTTTTTGCTGTTATGTTATTCGCAAATGTGGGACTTCCAGGAACAAATGGATTTGTATCTGAACTTTTAATTATATTTGGTATTTATGAATTTAATCATACATTAGGATATATTGGAGCACTTACAGTTATTATTGGTGCTGCTTATATGTTATGGATGTTCCAAAGAGCAATTTTACAAGACAGACCTGAAGGTGCTGTTGAGTTAAAAATGAGAGATTTAAAAATTAAAGAAATCATTGGTTTAATTCCTTGGATTATTTTAGTATTTCTAATGGGTTTATATCCTGAAATATTTATTAATAAATTTGAACCAACAGTTACTCATTATTTAAATGATATTTTACAAATTGGAGCCACAAAATGAGTCAATTTTTATATTTAATTCCTGCACTTACAATTTTAATAGGTGCCCTTGTACTTATGTTTATGAGTATGTATGAAAGATTTTCTGTTAAAAATTTCATTGTTGTATCTTCATTTTTTTTAGTAATTGCTTTAGGATTTACATTAAGTGATATTGGAAATTCATTCTCAGTTCAACCCTTTCCAAATTTTTTAAATAATGTTTTAACATTTGATTCTTTTTCAAATTTTTTCAATATTTTATTAATTACTGGTACATTACTTACTTTATTAATTGGAGAGCATTACTTCCAACACAGATCATATTTTAAAGGTGAGTTTTTCTCAATTTTATTATTTGCATTATTTGGAATGATGATTTTAGCCCATGCAAATGAATTAGTAACAGCTTATATTGCGCTTGAAATTGCATCTTTTTCTGTTTATATAATGGTTGGATATAATAGTGAAGACTCTAAAAGAATTGAAGCAATATTTAAATATCTAGTTTTAGGTTCGTTTATTGGAGCATTTTATCTTTTAGGTGTTGTTTTAGTTTATGGAGCAACACAAACAACGAACTTGGCTGAAATATCTACATTTATAAGTACTGCAAGTGCTGATGATATGATTTTAGTTTATATTGGATTGACGCTAATATTATTTACATTTTTATTCAAAATTGCTGCATTTCCATTCCAATCTTGGGTACTTGATGTTTATAGAGGTGCGCCAATGGTTATAACTTCTTATATGGCATCTACATTTAAAATTGCTATATTTTCATTCTTCTTAAGAGCAATACTTGAACATCTTGCGCCAATTATTGATTTTTGGGATAGTATAATTGCTGTAATTACCGTACTAACTTTAATTATTGGAACATGGTTAGCAATCACACAACAAGTAATTAAAAAAATGTTGGCAGCATCTTCAATAGTTCATACAGGTTATTTATTATTAGCATTTATAGCTCTTGGATATAAAGATGGTCAGTTAATTAATATTGATTCTGCATATGCAACTATGTTTTATTTAATTGCTTATTTATTATCTGCTCTTGGAGCATTTGGACTTGCATCTCATATTATTTCAGAAACAAATGTTAGAGTTACATATGATGATTTTAAAGGTCTAGCAAAAGAGAGACCATTTTTAGCAGCAATGATGACAATATTCTTGTTTTCACTAGCTGGAATTCCATCAACAATTGGATTTATAGGGAAATTTTACGTATTTACAGAAGCTATAAATGCTGGATATACAATTCTTACAGTAATTGCTATTTTTGCAACAATTGTTTCTGTTTATTATTATTTTAAGCTAATAGCAATGATGTATTTTTATCCTACAAAAGAATCTTGTGTATCAAAAGGATTTAATGATAAAAGAGTTTCAACTTATGCAATTGCTTTTGTTGCAATCTTGACTGTTTTAGGTGGTATTGGTTCGGCTATTGTATTTTTTATACCTGCTATGAATATTGATGCAATAATTAATTTAACACAAGTAGCAGTTCAGTCTTTATTTATAAAATAGAATGTGTTAATAAGTAACATTTCTATTCTTCTTTTTTAAATTCTAAAAAATACAATTATATCTAATAAAACCCCTATTAAAGGGGTTTTGGAACTTAATTAAATCAACTTTTTCTACATTTTTTTCTTAATAAAATAAACATTATTGAAGTACTTTTAAGCTATTATTACGCTATTATTCAAAAAAATCTAAATCGCAGAAAGGATAGCAAATGAGTGACCTAATAGAAGGTTATTTAGGGAAAACGGAAGAAGGAAGAAAGAGTAGATTACCTGCAAAACTTGATTTTATGCAAAGTTTTACTGGTGGATTCTTAGCTTTATTTATGTGGGCACATATGTTATTAGTATCATCGATATTAATTTCAAAAGATTTTATGTACACTGTTACAAAACTTCTAGAAGGAAGTTTTATATTTGAAGGTGGAAATCCAATTTTAGTTACAATAGCTGCTGCTATTATATTTACTGTATTTATCGTACATGCTGCACTTGGAATGAGAAAGTTACCAAGTAACTTTAAGCAATATCAAGTTATGAAAGCACACTCTAAGAGTATGAATCATGATGACACAAAACTTTGGTTTATTCAAGCATTTACAGGTTTTGCTATGTTCTTCTTAGGTTCTGTACATTTATATATCATTATGACTAACTCAGCTGACATTGGTCCTTATGAAAGTGCTGATAGAATCTGGTCTGAATGGATGTGGCCTTTATACATATTCTTATTATTAGCTGTTGAATTCCATGGAACAATTGGTCTTTATAGACTTTGTGTTAAATGGGGATGGTTTGATGGAGAAAATCCAAAAGCAACTAGAAAAGCACTTAAAAAAATTAAATGGGCACTTACTGTATTTTTCTTAGTATTAGGTTTTGCATCACTTGCTGCTTATATGAAAATTGGTATGGAAAATGCTTCAAAAGGAACAGTTGGTCAAAAATATACTCCAACTGCTAAAGTAATGGAATTTAATATTACAAATAAAAGTGTTGGAGGAATTGCATAATGAAAATTAATTACTGTGATGCGTTAGTTATTGGTGGTGGATTAGCAGGTTTAAGAGCTGCTGTTGCTGCACAAAAAAAAGGTTTAAGTACAATCGTTTTATCTTTAGTTCCAGTTAAAAGATCACACTCGGCAGCTGCTCAAGGTGGAATGCAAGCATCTTTAGGTAACTCTAAAATGTCTGATGGTGATAATGAAGATTTACACTTTGCAGATACTGTAAAAGGTTCTGACTGGGGATGTGATCAAGTTGTTGCAAGAATGTTTGTTCACACTGCACCAAAAGCTATTAGAGAATTAGCATCTTGGGGTGTTCCTTGGTCTAGAGTTAAAGAAGGATCAAGAGAAGCTGTTATTAATGCTAAAAAAACAACTATTACTGAAGATGCAGATAGACATGGATTAATTACATCAAGAGATTTTGGTGGAACTAAAAAATGGAGAACTTGTTATACAGCAGATGCAACTGGACATACTATGTTATTTGGTGTTGCAAATGAAGCTTTAAGACACAATGTTGATATTAGAGATAGAAAAGAAGCTTTATCACTTATTCATGAAGATGGAAGATGTTATGGAGCAATCGTAAGAGATTTAATTACAGGTGAATTAGAAGCTTACGTTGCTAAAGGTACATGTATTGCAACAGGTGGATATGGAAGAGTATTTAAACAAACTACAAATGCTGTTATTTGTGAAGGTATCGGAGCTGCTATTGCTCTTGAAACTGGAATTGCAACTTTAGGAAACATGGAAGCTGTTCAATTTCACCCAACACCAATCGTACCATCAGGAATTTTATTAACTGAAGGTTGTAGAGGAGATGGTGGAATATTAAGAGACGTTGATGGTCATAGATTTATGCCAGATTACGAGCCTGAGAAAAAAGAACTTGCTTCAAGAGACGTTGTTTCTAGAAGAATGATTGAACATATCAGAAATGGTAAAGGTGTTCCTTCTCCTTATGGATTCCACGTATGGTTAGATATTTCTATTTTAGGTAGAGAGCATATTGAAAAAAACTTAAGGGACGTTCAAGAAATTTGTCAAATCTTTAATGGTATTGATCCAGCAGATGAAGGTAAAAAAGGATGGGCTCCTGTTTTACCAATGCAACATTATTCAATGGGTGGAATCAGAACTAAACCAACAGGTGAATCTCAAAACTTAAATGGTTTATTTGTTTGTGGTGAAGCTTCTTGTTGGGATATGCACGGATTTAACAGACTTGGAGGAAACTCAGTTTCTGAAACAGTTGTTGCTGGTATGATTGTTGGAAATTATTTTGCTGATTATTGTTTATCAAATGACGTAACAATTCCAACTAGAACAGTTCAAAACTTTTTAGATAAACAAGACAATTATTTAAATGATATTTTAGCTTATGAAGGTACAGAAGATATTTTCAGAATTAAAAATAGAATGCAATTATTAATGGATGAAAAAGTTGGTATCTTTAGAGATGGTATTAGATTACAAGAAGCTGTAACTGAACTTGAAGAGTTATTAAAGAAAACAAAACATATCAATGTTAAGTCTAAAGAGAGAGCTGGTAATCCAGAACTTGAAGAAGCATATAGAGTTCCAAGAATGTTAAAAATTGCACTTTGTGTTGCAAGAGGTGCATTACAAAGAACAGAATCAAGAGGTGCTCACTATAGAGAAGACTTCTTAAAAAGAGATGATGCAAACTGGTTAAATAGAACATTAACTTCTTGGCCAAATGAATCTGATACTTTACCTACAATTACTTATGAGCCATTAGATATTATGACTATGGAAATGCCTCCAGCATTTAGAGGTTATGGTGCTAAAGGTATGATTATAGAAAATGAATTATCTGAAACTAGACAATCTCAAGTTGATGAAATTACAGAAAAAATGCAAGCAGAAGGTAAAGATAGACACGAAATTCAACATGCCTTAATGCCATTTGATTTACCAATGAATTATAGAGAAAAAAATGAAAGAGCAGGAGATTTATAATGAGTATTGAAAAAGGTAGAGATATAACAATATCAGTTTTAAAATTCAACCCAAGATCTAAGGTTTCAAAACCTCATTTTGTGGATTTCCATTTAGAAGAAACTCCAGGGATGACTCTATTTATTGCTTTAATGAAAATTAGAGAAACAATGGATGCAGATTTATCTTTTGACTTCGTTTGTAGAGCTGGGATTTGTGGATCTTGTGGTATGGTTGTAAATGGTAAACCAACACTTGCTTGTAGAACTTTAATTGCTAATTATCCTACTGGGAAATTACAATTAATGCCTATGCCAGCATTTGAATTAATCAAAGACTTATCTGTAAATACAGGTAAATGGATGGATTCAATGTCAAAAAGAGTTGAGTCATGGATTCATAGTGATCATGAAGTTGACATTACTAAAATGGAAGATAGAATTGATCCAGATGTTGCAAATGAAACATTTGAATTAGACAGATGTATTGAATGTGGAATTTGTGTTGCATCTTGTGGAACAGCACTTATGAGACCTGATTTCGTAGGACCTGTTGGACTTAACAGAGTTGCTAGATTTGAAGTAGATCCTCATGATAAAAGAACTGCTGAAGATTTCTATGAATTAATCGGTGATGATAATGGAATTTTTGGTTGTATGTCTTTAATGGCATGTGAAGACCATTGTCCAAAACACTTACCATTACAAAATAAAATTGCTTACTTAAGAAGAAAATTAGTAGCATTAAGATAATTATTACGAAGGATTTTATCCTTCGTAAATAATAAATATAAAAAGTTAAGTATCATCTGATGATATTTAACTTTTTACATTTTGGGGGATTTTAAAATGAGTTTAGCAAATGATTACTTTCTACTATATCACGGTATTACCTTTGAACAGAATTTAGATGTAGAGCAAATTGAAGCTACAATTGATGAAGATACTTTTACAATTTTTGCATTAATTGTTAGTGCTACAAGAAAAAATTTTGATAAGTATTTGCCACTTACTTCATTTAAAACTTTATGCCAACAATTAAACGTAAAAAGTCCTTCAAATAATAATGAACTAAATCACTTACAACATAATATTGTTGAAGCTATATTATCAAATAAATCAAAACAAAATATTTCAGTTTTACACTCATCTTTTGAATATTTAAAAAATGAAAATATTATTAATAATGAAAACTATAATAAACTAATCTCTTTATTTGACTACAAAGAATTAGACTTAATTGAAGAAAGTAATAATTTTGATAACAATATAAATAAACATGATGGTAAAAAATCTTCATTTAAAGAACTTAAATCAAAAATCGAAGACTTACTTAAAGAATTAAGAAATGATTTATCAAATAGTGAAATATTAAATGAATTAGAAGGAACACAAAGTTATTTAGATAATCAAAAGTTCTCAATCGGAATTACAGGTGTTATGAATGCTGGTAAATCTACAATGCTAAATGCACTAATGGGAAGAGAAATTCTAGGGAGTGCAGTTGTTCCTGAAACTGCGAATTTAACAATAGTAAAACACAATTCTACAGATAACGCAAAAGTTTTTTACTGGAATACTCAAGAATGGGAAAGAATTGTAAAGTCAGCTGAACAACTTGAATCTATGAAAGATTTTGTAAATGAAACTAATAGAATCTTTGGTGACGAATTAAAAAATTATATAAGACCTATTTCAAGATTTGATGAAATTAATATTAATGATTTATCATCTTACACATCAGCAGAGGCAAGTGGAAAAAAATGTAACTTAGTTAAATATGTTGAATTAGGTTCTAAACTAGATTTCTTAAGTGATGGAATTGAAATTGTTGATACTCCAGGTCTTGATGACCCTGTTATTCAAAGAGAAGAAATTACAAAAGAGTATATATCTGCTTGTGATATGATGTTACACCTTATGAATGTATCTCAAAGTGCTACATTAAAAGATGTTGAGTTTATTATTGATGCCCTACTTTACCAAAATATCTCTAAACTTTTAGTTGTTATTACAAGGGCTGATACAGTTTCCAAAGAGCAGCTTGAAGAAGTAATTAACTATACTAAATCTTCAATAGAAAGACAATTAAAAGCACAAAATAAAGATTCTAAACTTGATTATATTTTAAAAACTATTAAGTTTATTCCAATTTCTGGGAAAATGGCACTATTACATAGAACAGGAAGAGAACAAGAAGCAATTGATGCTGGATATGCTATTGAAGATACTGGTATTTTAGAAATTGAACAATATTTAAATGAAACACTTTTTGGTTCAAATTCACAAAAAGGTGAATTAGTAATTCAATCTTCTAAAAATCAATTACAAAGAATTATAGAAAAACAAAACTCTTTTTATAATTATGAATTAAAACTTTTATCAAAATCAAAAGATGAATTAGAAAAAGAACTTCTTGATTTTAATAAAAGAAAAGCAGTTAATACTAGAATTTTTCAAGCAATGAGTGAAGATATTAATTATTATAAAAATGATGCAAAAGAATATATAAATTCACTTGAGACATTTTTACAAAGTGAATTAATAGAGCTTCAAAATGTTATAAAACAAAGAGTTGTGGGTGATGTTAGATATTCTTTTGAAAAAATTAAAAAAAGGCCTGAAAATTCAAGAATTAGGGTTATTGTTGAAACTGCTATAAAAGATGGAATTATTGATGTAATTAGAGATTATAGATATAAATTTATCAAAAAATCACAAACTATTGGTGAACAGTGTGAACAAAAATATCATGATCTAGGTTTTACAATAGGACATAAGAATGAAAACTTTGATGCAAGAGGATTTTTCCAAGATGATTTTAAAGCTGGTTTCTTAACATCAAATAATGAAGTTTTGATAACACAAGTTGTAAATGCTGTTTCAAAATCTAAAGAAAATAAAATGAATGAATTAGATAGAGAAATAGAACTTCTAATTAGAAATCAATTCTCATCTATTGAAGAAGATATAAAAATAAAAGCAAAAAAAGTAAGTGGCTTACTAATTGAATCCTTCTTTACAACATTAAATGCTCCACTTAAAACATTTGAACAAAAACTAAAAAATGATGAACAAGTTTTACAAAATCAAATAAACTCATTTGAAGAGAATGATAAAAATAAATCTCAGTTATCTATTGATATTCATAAAAATATTAAAAAACTAGAAACTATGTCAATGACAATAAAAGGATTAAACTAATGAGTGCAAATTTAAATATCCTAAAAAGTTTTGTAAATGAGTATAAAGACAGTTATTCAATAAAAGAAGTTGTATATGAAGAGGGGCTAGTAGGAGACATTAAAAAAATCCAAACTAAACTATTAAATGAAAAATTCTTCCCTTCAAATCAACTTGTAAGTATTTTAAATAAGCAAATTAGACGTGCCAGATATCCTATGGAAGTTGCAATCACAGGACAGTTTTCTTCAGGAAAGTCTACTTTTTTAAATGCTCTACTTTCAAGAAATATTTTACCAACGGGTATTACACCTGTTACATCAAAAGTAAATTTTATTAATTATGGAGAAGAATATAAACTAAAAATTACTTATTATTCAGGTGCTCAAGAATATGCTCCTATTGAAGCAATAGCTGATTTTACAGATCAAAGACAGAATGAAATGAAAGATATAAAATATCTTACACTTTATGCACCAATGGATATTTTAAAAGATATCTCATTTGTTGATACTCCAGGTCTTAATTCACAATCTCAAAGTGATACAGAAACTACTAGAAAAGTATTAAGAGATGTTGGTGGAATTATTTGGTTAACACTTATCGATAATGCAGGAAAACTTTCAGAAGCTGAAGTTTTAGAAGAGTATATGCAACACTTTAAAAATAAATCATTATGTGTATTAAATCAAAAAGATAAACTAACTCCTGAGCAAGTAAATACAACTACAAATTATGTAAGTGATAAATTTGGAAAATATTTTGCAAAAGTAGTTCCTATATCTGCTAGAATGGCACTTGAATCAAGAGCACATCAAAAAGATATTTTAATACATGATGAATATACAAAAGTTGTTAATGAGTTTAAAAAAGAGCTACTAGAAAAAGATGTGGATGATTTAAACTTCTTTGAAAACAACTTCAAAGAATATAAAAATAAAATACATGCTATTCAAGATTCTGATGCAACTACAAATACCAATCTTTTAAAAGAATCAAATATTCAAGAAGTTATTGATTTTATCAACACAACAATAAGACCACAAGCAGCAGAAGCAAAAGAGTTTGCTATTAAAAAAGATTTAAAAAGTATTTGTGATATTTTAATAAAAGAGTATGAAACTATTACAAAAATTTATGATGTTTTAGTTGATGTTTTAAAAGATTGTGAAGCAAAAGTACTTGAACATTTTGAAAATATATATAAAAGATACTCAAAAGAACTATTTAATATTTATAATTCACTTGAAGCTATTATGGAAAAAATTGCCCATGAAACATATAAAAATATTAAGAAAAAAACATCTAATAGATTTGAAGAATCAAAAACTTTCTTAGGTGGAAAAATTGAGAAGTTTGAATATGAAACTTTCTGGATTGATTCTGATTCAATTTATAAAAGTCTTTTCTATGATGATCAAACTGTGGATAAAATGTTTAAAAGATCTATTAAGCTTCTTAAAAATATTGAACTTGATACAGATGAATCATTTAGAGATGTATATAAACTTATTAAAAATGAAGTTAATAAATGGCAAGAACCTTATGAATTAATTAGAAAACACAGAGAAATAGCTTCTGATTTAGAGTTTTCAAATACAAGACATTTTGCTGCTAAAGTTTATGAAAATGTTTTAAACGCATATCAAGCAGCTATTTTAGAAAATATTTCTGCACTTAGAAAAAAGTTTGCTTATTTTAATGGTGCACTATCATATTCGTATATTCAAACTACACAAGCAACAATTGCACATTTTGAGCAACAAATTTTTGAATCAGAAGAGTTATATAAAAAAGAACCATCAAGATTTTCTGTTTCTCATCCAAGAGAAGATGAAATTGTTGCAAAATTGAAAGCAAATTTTGGATTTGAAAAAATTGAAGATTTTTTAACATCAAAAAGAAATTATTTATTTAAAATTGTTAAATATTCAAAAGAACAATATTTAGAAATAAATGAAGACAGAATCAAATTTGTAGAGTCTAAAAAAGAACAATATTTAGAAAAAATTAAAGATTTAGAAAAAATTAAAGAAGAGATTTAAAACTCTTCTTTAATTAAGACTTTTTAAGAAAACAAGTCAATAAAACTATTTTAACGCCGTTTACTCTTCCTTCGATTTGTTCAGGATTTTCTGTAAGTGAAATATTTCTTACAGCTGTTCCTCTTTTTGCTGTAAATCCAGCGCCTTTTACTTCTAAATCTTTGATGATAGTTACTGTATCACCTGCATTTAGAGTAACTCCATTTGAATCTTTATGAACAATTGAACTATCAATTGCCGAAGTCCCAGCATCAGCCCAAGCTTTTACTTCATCTTCCATATACATCATATCAAGTGCATCTTGGTTTCCTATTTTTTTAAGCATTCTATATGAAGCTACTTGAACAGCAGGAACTGTGCTCCACATAGAATCATTTAGACAAAACCAATGATTTGCATCTATTTTTGATTCATCTTCGAATTGTTCTTTACAAGTTGAACATAATAATATTGATTGTTCAGCACTTCCATCACTTGGTGAAACTTCATATACACTTAAATCATTTGTTGATTTACAAAGCTCACATGAAGACTCACTTCTATTCATTAACTCTTGTTCTAGACTCATAATTACCTCTTTTGAAAAAAATAAGTGTGTATTATATCACAATAGGTTATAATTCTTTATGAAATATTTAAGCCACTATCCAAAAGATTTACAAGATAAAATTCAAGTTTTAATAAACAATGATAAATTATCTTCATATATAAAAAACAAATATCCAAATGCTCATTCATACACAAATGATAAAGCTTTATACTCTTATGTTATGGATTATAAAAATGAGTATTTCAAAAAACATCAAGTATCCAAAGTCATGTATGATGGAAAAATAAATGTAATAAACAATGCACTAGGAATGCACTCAATTGTCTCAAGAGTTCAAGGTGGAAAATTAAAAGCAAAAAATGAAATAAGAGTTGCATCTGTATTTAAAAATATGCCTGAAGAGTTCTTACAAATGATTGTAGTACATGAATTAGCTCATTTCAAAGAAAAAGACCATGACAAAGCTTTTTATAATTTATGCACTTTTATAATGCCTACGTATCATCAAATTGAATTTGATTTAAGAGTTTATTTAATGCATATTGATTTAAAAGGAAAACTTTATTAAGTTTTAAAATAATTACAATGCTTTTTTGTTGCGACTTTTAAGTGCTAGAATTTATTAGCAAAATTTAGGAGTAAATAAATGAGTAAATTTTTATATATAACAGACCAAGATGAATATACAGATCACAGTTTTATAGGGCCTTTATTCCAAAAATATTTAAATAGACATTTTGAAATAAATACTATTTTTTTCTCTAAATCTAAATATGATATTGAACTAAAAGATGATGGAAGAATTATAATTCCAGAAAAATTTTCTTCTACTGTTTTAGAAGAACTTGAAAATAAAGGTATAAATATAAATGATTATGCTTTTGTAGTTGTACGAAATAATACAACACTTTTAAAAGATGTTATTAAAAAAAAGAAAAAATATAATTATAAAGTAGGATTTAGATTATCTTTTCCAAAAAGAATAGCAAAACTCCAAACAGATGAAGCCAATCACAAAAAAAGTTTTTTTGATGTAATAAACAATAAAATACAAACATTTAGTGAAATATCTTTAATAAATGAATGTGATATTTTCCTTCCTACTTCATTTCAAATGAAAAATGATTATTTCAAAGATGTAAAAGTTCGAACTTTTGTAATTCCATCTGCAATTGATCCTGATTTATTACATGATAATATCCAACATGAAGGTGAAGAAAAAAGATTTTTCTATGCAGGAACTTTAGATAAATTAAGAGAATTTGAAACAGTATTAGAAGCATTTAGTACAATTGATAGTAATAAATACAAACTAATGATTTCAACAAAAGATCCTGAATATTTAAATGATATGTTATCAGTTTTCCCCAATTTACAAAATAACATTGAAATTTGTGATGCTAAAAATAGAGAAAATTTATTAAAACTTATTGCTCTTTGTGATGTAGGATTATCAGTTTTACCAGATATTGCATTATTTAATAGCTCCACACCTATAAAAGTATTAGATTATTATTCAAGTGCTGTACCTTGTATCATGAGTGGGAATGAAAACAATGCATCTATCTTTGAAGATAATAATAGTGCTTGGTTTAGTGATTTTACAAAAGAAGCTATTAAAGAAAAACTTGAATATATAATTTCACTTTCAAAAGATGAAGTAACACAAGTTGGAGTTAATGGTCAAAAAAGATTATTAGCAGTTAGAAATTACGAAAGAATTGCTGCTGATTTAGCACATCAATTAAATATATTATAAGAAGAATTTTCTTCTTATAATATAATCTTTGACTCAAATCATAAATTAATTTTAATCTTTTTGTTAAGATAAACCTTATTTTAAATTAAAGTTAAGCCATGAAAACATTTTTCAAACAATTCAAAAAAGTAAACTCGGAGCCTTTAGAGAAATCAAATATTATTTGGTCTTGGATTGGCTCATTTTTAGGAATATTAGCTATTTCATATTTTCATAGTGATTTTCTTGAAGATAAAGATTTAACTTTAGTAATTGGCTCTTTTGGAGCAAGCGCAGTCTTAGTTTATGGAGCTGTAAATTCACCCCTTGCACAACCTAGAAATCTTATTGGTGGGCATATATTATCAGCAATAGTTGGTGTTGTTTCATTTAAACTGTTTTCTTCAAACATATTATTAGCTTCAGCATTTGCCGTAGCGACTTCAATACTAATTATGCAGTTAACTCTAACTTTACATCCTCCAGGGGGAGCTACTGCACTTATTGCTGTAATTGGAAGTAATCAAATTCATGAATTAGGTTTTTTATATGTTTTTGTCCCTGTTACTTCAGGAGCTTTTATATTATTAATTATTGCTATAATTGTAAATAATATTCCAAAACATAGATATTATCCTGAGTCTTTAAAAGATTATAATAAAAAATGGTTTAGCGACGAATAGCCATAAATAGGTACTTTAGTAAAATAGGATAATTTCTATCCTATATTGATATAAATCAAGACAAAAATTATCCTATTTATATATACTTCCTTTACAAATTACAAAAAAAGGATTTTAATATGAAAAAAATATTCACAATAAGCCTATTAACAATGGCACTATTTACTGTAGCAAATGCTGATAATAAATTTGCAAACCTAACAGAAGATTATCTAACAACAAAAGCCTCATTAAATGTTAGAACAACCCTTGCAAAAGATCCACAAACCGCTACAAACGTTTTAAAAGTTTTAGCAAATGATAGTAATGATATGGTAAGAGAATACGCAAAAAATAACTTGAAATAATTTAATATCATTTATTCAATGGAATACTTTTTGTATTTATAATTTTAATAATAACAGAAAGGATTTATAATGTTAGGTTATTTAAAAAAAGTTTTATCTGAAATTCTAGTTTCTAAATCAAAAAGTATTTACTCTATCAATAAACATAACTTCAAAAACTAAATATTAGAAAGATCTGAAAAGATTTTTCTAATATTCTCTTCTTAAACTTTTATTTTTTTAAACAGTAGAGTTTTTCTACTGTACTTCCTTATCCCAAGAAATAATTGCCCAATATACAAACTCTTCATCTATTATTTTATTTTTATCTAAATTATTATAATAATTTTCGAGGGATTTTATTTCATTGGTACTTAAATCACCAATACTCCAAGAAACTGATTCTATAAACTTTTCTTTGGAACTATAAATAGTACCTCTTCCTTCACTTTGCACAAAATTTACACTTGCTCTTATTCCCATTGAGTACAAAATATTTACTAAATAAATATAATCTGGCTTTTTGATAATATCTCTTTTTAGAACTTCTAAAATCTCATTTGAGACAAAAGAACCACCTACTTTATATGAGAGAACTACTTTTTTATTTGCTTTATCATTTAGTTTTATAAGTGCTTCTTTCATATCTTTTACTTCCATAGAACGGGAAGCTATTACTAAATCTGCCTTTGGAACCTCATCCCATGGGTCATACCAAGATGTATTTATTATTTTTATATTTGATATATTTTTCTTTTTTGCATTTTCTTCAAGTATTTCAAGCATTTTTGGTGAATAATCCAAACTATAAACCTGGCTTAATTTTGCTGCTAATCTCAAAGATAAATTTCCAACACCACAACCAACGTCTAATAAGCTATTAATTTCATTTAAATCAAGAAGTTTTAAAAACTGCTCATTATAAATAGATTTATGAACTTTTTCATTCATCGAAGGCGCTTTTTTATCCCAAGATTCTTTGGCTTTTGCTTTAAAAGTAGATTTTTCTTTTTGTTCCACATATAGTTTATTAAAATCTATATCATCAAAATTTTGATATTGCATTATGATTCCTTTGATAAATATTCATATAAATAAAGCTTTTGTCTTAACTCTTTTAAAGAATCAAGTTTTAATCCCTGTTCTATCCAAAATTTAATCTCTTGAGATATTTCAAGAGGTTTTAATAGAGTTTCTTTTTCTTCTTTTGAAATCTTTTCGTGTTCACCTAAAACTGAAATATGCCCTAAAACAGAAGTTAAACCCAAATCTCTTATTTGTGCTATTTGCTCAAGAGTTTTCCCTTCTTGTACCAAGTCAAAAGTTTCTAGATATGTTTTTGTCAGTTTCTTTAAAGGAGCCCTATTTTCTAATTTCTCACTAAACTCTAATTTAATCTCTTTTGCTAGATCTAAAAAGGCTTCTCCATACTTTTCATATTTTACAAGCCCTACTCCATTTATATCTAACATCTCATCTTTTGTTGTTGGAAGTTTTGAAGCAAACTCTTTTAAGCTTTTATCTCCAAATATCACATAAGCTGGAACTTCATGTTCTAATGCTATTTCTCTTCTTAATGTTCTAAATCTTTCATAAATTAACTCATCAAAACTAAGTTCAATTTCTTCTTCTTGAATTTTTTGAGCAATTCCTAGTTTATCACTATCAAGGAAAAGTTTTTCATTTCCTTTTAGTATTTCCATTCCTAAAGTATTTAGTTTTAAAACTCTAAATTCACCTAAAAATACAGCTTGAATATCTATTAGTTTATCAGCTATTGCCATCCATTCATTTTTACTTTTATCAACACCTAAACCATAAACTTTTAACTTATCATGTTCAAACTCTAAAATTTTCTGATTTTTAGAAGCTCTTAAAATATCTATTATATAATTTGTTCCAAATCTTTGCTCAGATCTATAAACAGCAGATAAAAACTTTTGTGCATCAATACTTACATCTACTAGTTCAACTTCACCTTTAGTGCAGTTATCACATAAGGTTTTGCAATCATCTATCTCATCTTCAAAATAATTTGCTATTATTTTATGACGACAATTATTTGATACACAGTATCTATACATGGCTTCAAGTTTATCAAGACCTGTTTGTTTATATGAGTTATCTATGGCTTCTTCTATTTGTACTTTTCTTTTTACCTCATCAGATTTTGAATAAAGTAAATATACATAAGACATTTCACCATCACGTCCAGCTCGCCCTATTTCTTGATAGTAGTTTTCTATTGTTTTAGGTAAAGATGTATGTATAACAAACCTAATATTTGATTTATCAATTCCCATACCAAAAGCAATGGTAGCAACTACTATATCAATTTTTTCATATATAAAAGCATCGTAAACTTCATCTTTTACTTTAGGATTAAGTCCCGCATGATAAGCTTTTGAGCTATAACCATTTTCACTTAAAAATTGTGCTGTTGATTCTGCTTCTTTTCTTGTAAAAGTATAAATAATTCCGCATAAACCTTTATGAGTTTTTAAAAAATTTAAAATTTGAGTTTTACCATTTGCAATTCGTGGTTCAACTTTTATATCAATATTATCTCTTATGGTTTTTGCTCTAAAATGTTTTGCATTTTGTAGATTTAGATTTGAAGTAATATCTGCTTCAACTTTTTTTGTAGCAGTTGCAGTAAAGGCACAAATAGCACTATTTGGAAAGAATCTTTTTAACTTATCAAGATTTCTATACTCAGCTCTAAATTCATGACCCCAAGCAGATACACAGTGAGCTTCATCTATTACAAAATAGTTTATATTTATTCGCTGTAAAACACCAACAAACTCATTTGAGGTAAATCTCTCAGGAGCTACATAGATAAATTTTAAGTCACCATTTAAAAGCTTTTGCATAGTAAAGCTATTCTCATCATTACTTTGTGATGAACTTATCATCTCAGCACTTATATTCAAATCATTCAAAGCTTTTATCTGGTCTTGCATAAGTGCAATAAGCGGAGAGATTACAACAGTAGTTCCGTCCATAAGAAGTGTTGGAAGTTGATAACAAAGTGATTTTCCACCACCCGTTGGTAGAATCGTTAGTACATCTTGTTTGTTAAGAATACAATCAACAACCTCTTCTTGGAAGCTTCTAAATTTATCGTGTCCGAAAGTATCTTTTAGTATTTGGTATTTTTTATTCATTTGAGATGGTAACATAGTTTGAATAAGGGGTGAATGAATAATTGTAAAACAGGTGGAATAATACAAATATGAACTTATGAGCGCCATATTTTTTCAAATGAAGAAGCAGTTTATATGCTTCGAAGAGCTGCGGATGAATTGGTTTCCTTCACTTATTGTTTTATCTTTTCTGTCTTGCCTGCGTTTACACTCTCTTTGAGAAAAGAGAAACAAGGCTTACTTTTTTGAGACCAAAAAGTAAGAAAAAGCGGAAACTTTCAAGTTTTCAAGAGAGATTCTTCTATTTCTCAAAATCTTTGTTTTAATAACAATGCAAAAGTAATTATATGAATAAAAAAAACTCGTAGTAAATATTGAGGGTGTAAAAAATACCCTCAGATAAAATTATTGTCTTTGTTTCGTTTGATGAGCTAAAAACTCTTCTTTACTGATATTTCCATCTTTGTTAGTATCAATCTCTGAAAATGATGGAGCCTTAGCTTGATTTTTCATAGGCATTTCAGATTCTACTTTTTGCTCTATTCTTTTTGCTCTTAAATCATTAAACTCTTTTTCACTTACAAATCCATCTTTATTTCTATCGTAAGTTGAAAACTCAATTGGACCTCGATTTGGTAAATCTTGTGCAATAAGCGCACTTCCTAAAAGTGATAAAGAACCTGCAACTACTAAACTTAAGTTGATTATTTTTACTATATTTTTCATAATCTCGTCCTCCTTGTTTTTGTAATTTAGTATACTCTTTATTTAATTGAAAAGTTAAATTAATTAAAAAAATTATTACTTAATTATTTCTTTGATACTAACAATCTTTGCAAAAATACTTCCAAGTGCTGACATAAAAGAGTCATGTACCTCCCTTGCATTAAGTTTTTTATTTAAAAAAACTAGATCTTTTGTAGTACAAGCATCATGGGCAATAGTACAATCAAACCCTAAATCAAAAGCTGCTCTTACGGTTGAATCTATACACATATGACTCATCATTCCACAGATTACTAATTCTTTTATATTTTGTTTTTCTAGTTCACTCTCTAGGTTTGTTTCTAAAAAACTATTTGGAAAGTTTTTTTCTATAATGATTTCATTTTCAAGTGGTTTTACATTTTCATGTATTTGTACACCTTTTGTATTTGGCAGAAAAAATGTTGCACCTTTTCTTATATTTATATGTTGTATATGAAATATTGGTATATCTTTTTTTCTAAAATATTCTAAAACTTCTTTTGCTTTTAAACTTGCTTCCATTGGATTTACCAACTCACAAGCTCCACCTTGGAAATAATCATTTTGAATATCGATTATTATCAATGCTTTACTCATTTTTTCTCCTTTTTATTTATAAGTGTTATTCCAATTAGTACAGTTACGATTCCAACTATTACATTCCATTGCATAGTTTCACCTAATAAAAAATATGAAACAATTGCAGCACTTACGGGTACTAGATAAAAAATAGAAGAAACTTTTGAAACCTCTCCATTTTTTATCATAATATACAACAAAGATAAAGCTCCGATGCTTACTCCAACCGACATATACAATAAAGCAATTATAAAATCTGTATTCCAAATTATTTGAATATCTTCAAAAAATAAAAATGGAACAACTAAAATAGTTGAACTTAAAGTTTGTATTGCACCACCTGAGTATAAGTTCATACCAGTACAATATTTCTTTTGATACAAACTTCCAAAACTAAGTCCCAAAAGTCCAACTATTGACCAAAAAATTCCCACAATCGAATCATATGAAGTATCTAATTTAGAAATAACCACAAATTCAACTCCAATAAAACCCATAATTAAGCCCAACCAAATTCTTTTATTAATCTCTTCATTTAGAAATTTTAGTGCTAAAAAAGTTACAACAATTGGTTGTAAAGCAATAATCAAGGCATTTAATGCCCCTGAAACTCCATAGGAAATTGATAAAAAAACACCTATGGAAAATGTTCCAACAGTCAAACTTCCAGCAAAAGCTATTTGAAAAAACTCTTTTTTGCTCTTAGGTATTGGCACTTTTAAAACATATGCAATAATTAGTAAAATCCAAAAAGCTATAAAAAACCTTATACCTAAAAATGCCATTGGTGAAGAGTTTTGTAATCCATACTGCGTGAAAATAAATCCACTTCCATATAAAAATATAAAAGCAAATGGCAAAATTGATTTTTGTATATACCAACTCATGATATTTTGCTTTTTATATATCTATGCTCTTGAGTTAAACCTTCAAATCCCCAAGAATCTGCTTCAACTTCATCAATAACAATATAACTTGCAGGATTTATATCTTTTAATAATTTATTAAAATCTTCATAACACTTTTTTATATAGTTTGCTTTTTGCTCTTTTGTATTTGTTCCTTTAGTGATTTTTATATCCAAATAAAATGTTGTGGAATTTTTTCCACCAATACTCCAACTTTTTTGAGAAACAAACTCAACTAATACAGAAGTTACATCTGCTTTCTTATTTAATATATTTGTAGTATTTTCCAATACAATAGCAACAACTTTTTCTCTTAATTCATCACTCTCTTTTGCATTTAGTTTTACATTTATATAAGGCATTTTAAGCTCCTTTATTTTTGTTGACTATTTAGTCAAATAAAACTATAACACAATCTTGACTTGTTAGTCAAGATTAAAAAAGATTTTTGATTTATTTAAGTGAGTTAATAAATAGTTCTAATTGAGAGATACAAGTTTGAAAGCAATTACCATCTTGAGATTTTTTTGCAGTTCCTAAACAACCTTCAATAGAAGCAACCACATACATAGATAGAGCTTTTGAATCATTGTGTTTTATTTCACCTTTTTGTATAGCTTTATTTAAAACTTCTTCGATGATATTTTCAAATCTTAAATACACTTTTTCCAAGGCAATTTTAAAATCATTATCAACAGGTGATAACTCTTGCATAAGATTATTTAGTTTGCAACCACAAGTAAAATCAAAATTGTTTCTATTTTTTATTAGTTTTAGTATTTCATCACAAATATTTTCTTCATATTTTAATAAAACTCCATATTTGTCTTCTATATATGAATTTATTTTTTCATTTACAACAGCTAATCCTAACTCTTTTTTTGATTTAAAAAAATGATACATTGAGCCTTTATTCATAGAAGCTTGTTTTAATATTTTATCAATAGATGTTGCACTATATCCATTATGATATATTTCATTAAATGCAACATCAAGTAATTTTTCTCTTGGATTATTCATATTTACCTTTCTATGAGCCATTGACTACTTCAAAATAACTCTAACTTTATTCAAACTTTTTATTTCAGAAAAATCATTTATCAAAGCTGCTAATTGAATTACATCACTATTTTTCATTCTAATACAACCTGCTGATTCATTTGAGCCTAATGTTTTTTCACTTAGAGTTCCGTGTATTCTATATGTACTTTTACCATCAACAATATGTGTTAGATTTATTTTTGCAGCTCCCATATAGTTATATTTATGGCCAGGAGGAACTACTGAAGGAAGATTTATTCCCCTTTTTCTAAAACTTTTTAAAGTATCTTGCGTCGGATACCAAATAGGATTTAATGATATTTTAGAAATTCTTCCTTCGCCAAAAGGTCTTTTAACATCCTTTTTTGCAGTTGATACCACATACTCTTTTATATGTTTTAACTCATTGTTTATTTTTGCATTTACTGTCATTACATTTGTTAAGGGATCTACTTCTATAACTAATTCTTCATAATTTAAAATTGTAGGCTCATCTTCACTATTATTCATCACAACTTCTACAATCTCTTTTTTTAGTTTTTCTTCTTTCTTTTCTATTACTTTTGCTTTTTCAATTATTTGATTTGTAACTAATACTTCTTTTTTTGGAATAATTTCTTCTTTTCTTACTTCTTTTATTGGTTCTACTGTTTGTTTACTTATTTGAATTTCAGCTTGTTTTGCATCATCTGCTTTATCAAATTCTTCCATACTTATTAATTTAAGTTCTTCAAGTTTTTTTGACTCTTCATCTTTTACAGAAGTAGTATTATTTTCATAATAATCATCTGATAATTTTTGACCTTCATCAAAAGGATAAGAGGATACTAATTCAAGTTGCTCAACACTAGGAATTCTTGATACTAATTGGATTTTTTCTTGCTTTTGTTCTTTTATTTGCTTTTTTTGTTCTTGAATATTTTGTTCTTTTTCTTTCATTATAAAGACCTCTTGAACTCTTTGTTTTTTAGGTGCTTCACTTAAATCAATAAATGTTTTCTTTTTAGAATAAAGGTCAACTATTTCTTCAGAAATTTCTTTTACGTAAGGCTTTTGTTGTTTAACATAAGTTGATGCTTTACTTATTTTTAATCTTGCTTCATCTTTATTATCAAAGATATCTAAGTATGTATAATATTTCTCATCTTTATCTTTTACTATAAAGACTTTTCCATCCATATTATCAAAAATACTCTTTTTACAAATAAGCGCATTTTCTAAACTCAAAGTCATACAAACTGAAATCGTATACTTTTGTGCTGCAAAAGTTGATACTGAACTTCCTAAAACCACTAACAAGGCTATAAACATTTTTATCATAATTTAATTCATTCTCTTCCATAATATATTGTTATTTTATCTTTTAATTCTTTAAGCTGGTAAAATCTTTTGTAATATTTTAAATAATATTCAAAATTTTATATGTAAAAATGATAAATATGCTAAACTTCCATTTAAAATTACCTAACATTATAAGGAATATTTATGTTAACTGATGACGATTTTATTGATTTAAATTCAAGATTTTATACGACTTGTAAACCTATGTCGAGAATATTTACTTTATTAACAATACCAAGTGCACTTTTTGCAATAATAGTATTGTGTTATTTTGGATTTTTCCCTTTAAAAGTTGAAATTCATAGTGTTGTACTTATAGGATTTATATATTTAATCTATCTATTTTTTGTAAGACATAATGCGTATTATGTTTCTTGTAAATTTAAAACACAATATGAAGAATTATTTTTCAATTTAAAAAATTATATCAATGAAAATTTATTAACAATTGGAAATACAACAAAAGCAAATGGAAGTTCTGATGACTTCTTAAAAGATTATGCATCAAATATTAGAAATACAAACTTCTCTTCAATAGCATCTGGAATTTTCCCAACTCTAGGAATTTTGGGAACTTTTATATCAATTGCATTTTCTATGCCTGATTTTAACTCTGGAACTTCAAATGCTTTAGAAAAAGAGATTACAGTTCTTTTAGGTGGTGTTGGAACTGCCTTTTATGTTTCTATTTATGGTATCTTTTTATCTATTTGGTGGACTTTTTTTGAAAAATTTGGAATGAGTAGATTTGAACATGATACTTTTATTATTAAAGAAAATACAAAAACATTTTTCTGGACAAAAGTTGATATTGAATCAATTCATATTAAAAGTAATCTAGACAACTATGCGAAGATGACTGATGTATTTGAAAAATTAACTTCTTCTAATATGATGGAAAATATTAATTCTTTAATTGAAAAAAGAGTTGAACTACTTGAAGATATTCTAAAAAAAGAGTTATTACTTTCTACTAAAATTAGTGAAAATATTGATAACAATGAAAGTTTATCTATTATGTTAAGAGATGTTACATTAAATATGAATACAACTGTAAAAAGCTTTGAAAAACAAAAAGATTTATATGCTTTAAATACAGAAATGCTAAACAACAATGTTCAAATATTAAATTCTCATTTACATAATTTAAGTTCTGATAATCTAAAAGCTATTTATACAAATATTGTAAAAAGTATAGAAACTATGAAATCAGATATGGAAAAAATTGAGTGGAAATTTAAAAAAGAGCTTGATGATTATGATGTTAAAATTACAGATAAATTAAATAATTCTTTAGAATCAATTGATGAGCAAACAACAAAAATTATAGAAGATTTAACTGAATTCAAAAATTTATCAAAGTAGTAACTAATGTATAATAACGAACAAAAAAATGAAGAGAATTTTTGGATATCTTATGCTGATTTAATGGCAGGACTTCTTTTTGTATTTATTTTAGTAATTGGAGCTATTGTAATAAAATACCTTTATACTCAAAATAATTTAGAAAGAGAAAAACAAGCTTTAAATCTAAGTCAAGAAGAAATACTAAATAAAAATAGTGCTTTGAAAAAAATCGAAGATGAAAAAGCAAGACTATTTTATGAATTAGCACAAGCTAGAAATATTTATGAAGAGACTAAAAAAGAACTTAATACAGCAAATAATTCACTTGATGAAAAAGCAAAAAGTATTAGTCTAAATTTAGCAGAAATTGAAAAATTAAAAGCTTTGCTATTAGAATTTGATTTAAAAACAAAAGAACAAAATGAAACAAATGAGAGATTATCTGCTGAAATTTTAAATAGACAAAATATCATAAGTTTAAAAGATGAAGAGTTAGCACTACTTGCTGATAAGCTTTTAGTTCAAACACAAATTCATCAAAAAATGGTTGAAGAGTTTGATATTACAAAAGTTAAAATCAAAAACTTAACTGGTATAAAACTAAATGTTATTGCAAAACTAAGAGAAAAACTTGGGAAGTCTATAAATATAGATGAAAAAAGTGGAGCTATAAAATTTTCTTCAAATATCTTATTTGACCAAAACGAGTATAAATTAAAAGAAGAATCAAAAAAAGAGTTAAGTATAGTTCTAAAAAAATATTTAAACACATTAGTTGGTGATAAAGAAATGAGAAAATTCATTGAAAGTATTACTATAGAAGGTCATACAAATAGTGATGGTACATATTTAAGTAACTTAGCTTTATCTCAACAAAGAGCATTAGCAGTAATGCAGTTTTTATATGACTCAAATATCATTGATAAAGATCTTTTAAGCACTTATGTAAACTCAAGTGGAAGATCTTCATCTGATTTAATTTTAGATAAAGATGGAATTGAAGACAAGGATGCTTCAAGAAGAATTGAAATTAAATTTGCAATTAAAAATGAGGAAGCTGTAAAAGAACTTCAGAATTTTTTAGGTAAAGAGAAATGAAAAAAAGTATTTATCAACCAAAAAAACTAGAAGCACTATCCCAAGAGATAAGAAATAAAATCGAAAAAAAGAAACTTTCTTTTTTTCGAAGAATTATAAATTTTTTTCTTAAGAAATAAAATCTTCTATATTTTTAGCCACTAAAGAAATAAGTTTAGTTCTAGCCTCTATTGAAGCCCAACCTATATGTGGTGTTAATAAAAGTTGTTCTTTATTTTTTACTTTTAAAAGTGGATTTGACTCTTTTATTGGCTCAACAGATACAACATCAATACCGCAGTAAATCTCTTTTTCATCTATAATTTTTGCTAAATCAGCTTCATTTATAATTCCACCTCGTCCTAAATTTAATAAAATAGCACCATCTTTTATAGTTTTCATATTTTCATAATTTAATAAATCTTTTGTATCTTCATTTAAAGGACAATGAATTGAGATAATATCGCTTGTTTTTAATAACTCATCTAGTTCCACTCTTTTATATTCACTATTAGAGTTTTTACCAGATGTTGAATAATAAACAACTTCACATCCAAATGCACTCGCTTTTTTAGCAAAGTTTCTTCCAATATCACCTAAACCAATAACTCCTACTCTTTTACCATCTAGTTCAAAGAAAGGAGCATCAATATGAGTGAAAAGCTCTGATTTCTGCCAATTTCCTTTATCAACATAGTTTTTGTAGTAATTTAACTTTGTAACAAAATGAAAAATCATAGAAAAGGCAACTTGTGCAACAGATGAACTTGAATATCCAGCTACATTTTTAACTGGTATATTTTTTTCTTTTGCATAAACTAAATCCACATTATTTGTTCCAGTTGCAGTTATACAAATAAGTTTCATCTTTGAATTATCCATATGCTCTTTTGTTATTAATACTTTATTTGTAATTACAATATCAGCATCTTTTACTCTTTCTAGCGTTTCATTTTCTTTTGTTAAATCATATGAAATCACTTCTCCAAACTTATTAAAAACACTTACATCTACATCATTTCCTAATGATCTTCTATCTAATATTACTAGTTTCATTTTATGCCTTTATATTTTACTTTTAATTTAGTATATGAATTTTTTTATTTTTTAATCTTGACTACATAGTCAAACTTGTGATTTTTTTGCTGTACCTAGACAGCCTTCAATAGAAGCTACTATATACATAGATAAAGTTTTTGTATTATCATGTTTTATTTCACCTTTTAATACAGCAAGAGTAAGCTCTTTTTTTGATTTAAAAAAATGATACATAGAGCCTTTGTTCTTTGAAGCTTTTTTGAGAATTTTATCTATAGAAGTTCCATTATAACCATTATGATAAATTTCATCAAAGGCAACTTCTAATAGTTTTTCTCTTGGATTATTCATAAAATTAATCTTTCTTAACCCAAACTTTGAATTTCCAAGCTGGAGATTTTATTTTTCCATGTTCAAGTATTGCATCATAAGATTTTTCTTCTGATAAATCCCAAGTTGAAAAATCAATAGGATTTAAAAACGCATCAGCAACACCCTCAAAATCTACTTCTGATAAATACAACTTATCAACATAGGGAAAAAGTGTTTCATATATATTTGCACCACCAATTATAAATAATTCTTCTTCAGCACTTGCTCTTGCAAAATTAAAAGCTTCTTGAATATCATTAAAAGTATGAACACCTTCATGTTTAAAACCTTTGTTTGATAAAACAAGTGAAGTTCTATTTGGAAGTGGTTTTCCGATGCTTTCAAATGTTTTTCTTCCCATTAAAATATGATGTCCACTAGTTATTGTTTTAAAGTTTTTAAAATCTTCACTTATATGCCATAACATTTCATTGTTTAAACCAATTTCCCAGTTTTTACCATAAGCTACTATCATTGAAATTTTCATATTATTTCCTTATACAGCCATAACAGCTTTAATAGATTCATCACATACATAATCAATTAATTCAAAATCACTCATTTTAAAATCATTAATGTCTTTAATATTAGGATTTATTTTCATAGTAGGTTTTTTGTATGGTGTTCGGCTTAATTGAAGATTTACTTGATCCATATGATTTGAGTAAATATGTGCATCTCCAAAAGTGTGTACAAAATCTCCCACTTCCAAATCACAAACTTGTGCAATCATCATTGTTAAAAGGGCATAAGATGCAATATTAAAAGGAACACCTAAAAATACATCTGCACTTCTTTGATATAGCTGACAAGATAGTTTTCCATTTACAACATAAAACTGGAAAAAAGTATGACATGGAGGTAAAGCCATATTTTCTATTTCTGCTACATTCCATGCATTTAAAATAATTCTTCTAGAATCTGGATTTGTTTTTATTTGATTTATAACATCTGCTAATTGGTCATAAGATTTTCCACCTTCACCTTTCCAAGATCTCCATTGTGCTCCATATACAGGACCTAATTCTTTTATTGTATCTGTATTTGTATAACCTAATGCTTTTCCTTGAGCATCTGCATTTGCAGTCCAAACTGTATTTTTACCAATTAAATTTGATGCATTTTCTGAATAGTGAATTTCAGCCAATCTTCTTTCATCTGTACTACCTTCAATAAACCATAAAAGCTCGCTTATAATACCTTTTAAGAAAGTTTTTTTTGTTGTAACAAGTGGGAATCCTTCACTTAAATCAAATCTCATTTGATATCCAAATACAGATCTTGTTCCTGTACCTGTTCTATCTTCTTTTGTAATTCCATTATCTAGTATGTGCTGTAATAAATCTAAATATTGTTTCAACTGTTTTCCTTCACATTTTTTATTTTAAGATTCTAACATCTTATAACTTTTTATATCTTTTAGTTTCTTCTTTGACCTGATTTAGGACTACTTACTTCTTTTTGTAAATCAATACTTAGGTTATTGTAAAAAAGTTCTCCATAATCAGTTTGCCTATTTATTGTTTCATATGCTTGTCTTATATCATTTCCATATTTTAGTGCTTCTTGTAATATTTTTATGATTTTTACTGACTCTAAAAAGTTCACATGTGAAGGTGCTTCTATTGGTGAAGAGTAATATTTATGCATTCTTTCAACTAAAGATTTATTTCGTATTTCTATAAATACAGATTCAATTGGTGATTTAAAGAAAAGTACTTTTTGCTTTACATTTATAGATATATATGTAGTTTCCATTCCATATATTTTTCTTGAAAAAGAATCAAACAAGAAGAGTTTTTTATTATAGTTATTATTAAACAGTTCATATATCAATTCTAAAATTTTTAGTTTCTCTTCTTTTGTATAAAAGTTTCCAATGCTTGCAAAACAAAAAGTTAATATTGATTTTATTGAATACCATTCTGTTGTATCATAATCATATCTTAACATTTGATCGATTCTACTTTGTTTTAATTCTTCAATATCATTACTTGTCGTAGTCTTGTACACTTTTTGTACAGCAGAATCCCTATACATAGGTCCTGGAAACTGTGCTTGGATTACAAATCTTCTATTTTGTTCCTGTTCCATTATGTATTTTAATCGTCCATAATAGTCTTCATCTATAATTCTTACTTCTTTTTGAGGTATTTGAGTAATTGATTTTAAAAACTCTTCTCCATTACAGCCCTCTTCCCAAATATAATCAGGATATCTAAATGTTTGACAAATTTTATCTTTGATATCTTTATTTGGTTCAATATCTGTTATCTTATCAATCCACGATGTAACCGTACGTCTATCTTTATTTATTAAAGATGCAAATTTTGATATACTCAAATTTGATCTTTTAAAAATCTCTATAAATTTTTCAATTGAATTTTTATAATTCATGGTAACACTCCATTATAAGTTTTTTATTATTGTACCATTTTTTACAAAATAATCAAATATTGTACAATTTAGCTAAATCTACAAAAAAATTGTAATTTATCTTACAAGTATCATACAATACTACTATGTCAAAATTATGTATAATTACTTACAACTTAAATTTAAAGGATGTGTATGAGCGCAGGAAAAAAATTTAGAGAAGCCTTGAAAGAAGAGTCTCCTTTACAAATCGTAGGAACTATTAATGCTTACCAAGCATTACAAGCAACAAGAGTAGGACATAAGGCAATTTACCTATCAGGTGGAGGAATTGCAAATGCTTCTTATGGTTTACCAGATTTAGGTATGACTATGATCGAGGATGTATGTATTGATGTTAGAAGAATTACTTCTATTTGTGATACACCATTAATTGTTGATGCAGATACAGGTTGGGGACATGCATTCAACGTAGCTAGAACTGTTAAAGAATTTATCAGATCAGGTGCTGCTGGTATGCATATTGAAGATCAAGTTGCTGCTAAAAGATGTGGACATAGACCTAATAAAGAGTTAGTTTCTACTGAAGAAATGTGTGACAGAATTAGAGCAGCTGTTGATGCAAAAAATCAATTAGACCCAGATTTCTACATTATTGCTAGAACTGATGCACACGCAAGTGAAGGGCAAGATGCTGCAATCGCTAGAGCATTAGCTTACGTTGAAGCTGGAGCTGATGCAATTTTTGCTGAAGCTGTTCATACTTTAAAAGAATATAAAGAATTTACAAGCAAAATGAGCGTTCCTGTTCTTGCTAATATTACTGAATTTGGAGCAACTCCAATGTTCACTACTGAAGAATTAGCAAGTGTAGGAATTGATATGGTTCTTTATCCATTATCAGCATTTAGAGCAATGAACAAAGCTGCACTTGCAGTTTACCAAGAACTAAAAGATAAAGGTACGCAAGAAGGTGTACTTGATACAATGCAAACAAGAATGGAATTATACGATATGTTAAATTACCATGCTTATGAGCAAAAAATGGATGAATTATTCTCAAAAGGTAAAGCTAAGTAATTAGCTTTATCACACCAATATAAAATAAAATTAAACTTTAACTAAGGGGAAAATATGAGTACTGAAACAACTACGGCATTTAAACCAAAAAAATCTGTTGCATTATCAGGGCAATCAGCAGGAAATACTGCTATTTGTACAGTTGGTAAAAGTGGAAATGACTTACACTATAGAGGTTACGATATTTTAGAATTTGCTAGCACTGCAGAATTTGAAGAAATTGCATATTTAATAGTTCATGAAAAACTACCTAATAAAGCTGAATTAGCTGCATATAAAACTAAACTACAAGGTTTAAGAGATATTCCAGCAGGTGTTAAAATTGCATTAGAGCAATTACCAAAAACTGCTCATCCAATGGATGTTATGAGAACAGGTTGTTCAGTTCTTGGAGCTATTATGTCTGAAGATGAGTCTCATCCAAAAGAAGGTGCACAAAATATTATTGATAAATTAATGGCATGTTTTGGTTCTATGTTATGTTACTGGTACCACTATGCATATAATGGAAAAAGAATTGATGTTGTAACTGATGATGATTCAGTTGGTGGTCACTTCTTACACCTTTTACATGGTGAAAAACCAAGAGAATCTTGGGTTAAAGCTATGCATACATCTTTAATTTTATATGCAGAGCATGAATTTAATGCATCTACATTTACTTCAAGAGTAATTTCTGGAACTAATTCAGATATGTTCTCTTGTATCACTGGTGCGATTGGAGCATTAAGAGGTCCAAAACATGGTGGAGCTAATGAAGTTGCATTCTATATTCAAGAAAGATACTCTTCAGCTGATGAAGCAGAAAAAGATATCTTAGAAAGAATGGCTAAAAAAGAGATTATTATCGGATTTGGACACCCAGTTTATACTTCTTGTGATCCAAGAAACGTAGTAATTAAAAAAGTTGCAGAAGATTTATCTAAAGAGAACAACAATACATTAATGTATGATGTTGCTGAAAGAATTGAAACAATTATGTGGGATAACAAAAAAATGTTCCCTAACTTAGACTGGTTCTCAGCAGTTTCTTATAACCAAATGGGAATTCCAACAGATATGTTTACTCCAATTTTCATTATCGCTAGAGTTACTGGATGGGGAGCACATGCAATTGAGCAAAGAGAAGATGGAAAAATTATTAGACCATCTGCTACTTATACAGGTCCAGAAGATTTAAAATTCATTCCTATAGAAGAAAGAAAATAATTTCTCTTAATATTTTAGGAAAGACCTTACAAAATATACAGTGCTAATCTTAGCAAAATAAAAGGATGGGAGAAATTCCATCCTTTTTTAAAATTAAAATATATGGATATAAAAAATGACAAACGAAAAATATCTTAAAGACCTTGCAGGTGTTGATGGTGTTAAGTATTATGATGTAAAATCAGCAGTTGAAGATATCACTCCTGGTTCTTTTGCAAAACTTAACTATACTTCAAGAGTATTAGCAGAAAATTTAATTAGAAAATGCCCTAGTGAGGATTTAAAAGATTCACTAGTTCAATTAATTGAAAAAAGAACAGACAAAGATTTCCCTTGGTTCCCATCAAGAGTTATTTGTCATGATATCTTAGGACTTACAGCTTTCGTTGACTTAGCAGGACTTAGAGAAGCAGTTGCAAGTAAAGGTGGAAATCCTGATAAAGTAAATCCAGTTGTTCCTACTCAATTAATCGTGGACCACTCACTAGCTGTTGAGTGTGGTGGATTTGATCCGGATGCATTCCAAAAAAATAGAGATATTGAAGATAGAAGAAATGCAGATAGATTCCACTTTATTAACTGGACTAAAGAAGCATTTAACAATGTAGATGTTATTCCTCCAGGTAATGGTATTATGCACCAAATCAACTTAGAAAAAATGTCTCCAGTAGTTCATTTAGATAATGGTATTGCATCTCCTGATACATTAGTTGGAACAGATTCTCATACTCCTCACGTTGATGCACTTGGTGTTATCGCTGTTGGTGTTGGTGGATTAGAAGCTGAAAACGTAATGTTAGGAAATCCTTCTTATATGAGAGTTCCTGAAATCATTGGTGTAAATATCACTGGTGTTAGATCAGAAGGTATTACTGCAACTGATATAGCATTAGCAATGACTTCATTCTTAAGAGAAAATAACGTTATTTCTGCTTACTTAGAATTCTATGGTTCTGGTATTAAATACTTAAACTTAGGGGATAGAGCTACTATTGCAAATATGACTCCTGAATATGGTGCAAGTGCTGGTATGTTTGCTATTGATGAACAAACTATTGATTACTTAACAGTTACAGGTAGAGATGCTGCTCAAGTTAAATTAGTAGAAGCTTACGCAAAAGCAAATGGTTTATGGGCTGATCAATTTGCAGATGCTACATATGCAAGAACAATTGAGTTTGATTTATCAAAAGTTACAAGATCATTAGCAGGTCCTTCTAAACCACATAAATTAGTACCTACTTCAACTTTAAAAGCTGAAGGTATTGTAAAAGAGTGGACTCAAGAGGGTGATTTAATACCAGATGGTGGAATTTTAATTGCTGCAATTACTTCATGTACTAATACTTCAAATCCTAGAAACGTAATTGCTGCAGGACTTTTAGCTAAAAAAGCAAATGAGCTTGGATTAAAAAGAAAACCATGGGTTAAATCTTCTTTAGCACCAGGATCTAAAGTAATCGAAGTTTATTTAAAAGAAGCTGGATTGTTACCTGAAATGGAAAAATTAGGATTTGGTGTTGTTGGATTTGCATGTACTACTTGTAATGGTATGTCAGGTGCTTTAGATCCTGTAATTCAAAAAGAAGTTGTTGATAGAGATATTTATACAACTGCTGTATTATCAGGAAACAGAAACTTTGATGGAAGAATCCACCCATACGTAAAAGAAGCATTTTTAGCATCTCCTGCACTTGTTATTGCATATGCATTAGCAGGAACTATTAGATTTGATATTGAAAATGATGTTTTAGGTAAAGACAAAGATGGAAATGATATCAAACTAAAAGATTTATGGCCAACTGATGCAGAAATTAATGCTGTTGAGAAATCTTGTGTTAGACCTGAAATGTATAACAATATTTATGAGCCAATGTTCAAAAGAGAATTATTAGATAATGTTAAAGTAAATCCATTCTATAAATGGAATACTCAATCTACATATATTAATAAACCTCCTTATTGGGAAGATGAATATATGCAAATGCCAGCACTTAAAGGTATGAGACCATTAGGTGTATTCCCTGATAATATTACAACAGACCACTTATCACCATCAAATGCGATTTTACCAAGCTCAGCTTCTGGTGAATATTGTTTAAAAATGGGATTACCTGTTGAAGATTTAAACTCATATGCAACACATAGAGGGGATCATCATACAGCATCAAGAGCTACTTTAGCAAATCCAAAATTATTTAACGAAATGGTTAAAAAAGAAGATGGAAGCGTTAAACAAGGTTCTTTAACTATGATTATGCCAGAAGGTAAAGAATCTAGAATGTGGGAAGCAATAGAAACTTACACAAGTAGAAAACAACCTTTAATTATTATTGCTGGAACTAACTATGGTCAAGGGTCTTCAAGAGACTGGGCTGCAAAAGGTGTTAGACTTGCAGGTGTTGAAGTATTAATTGCTGAGTCAATTGAAAGAATTCACAGAACTAACTTAGTTGGAATGGGAGTATTACCATTACAATTTAAAGAAGGTGAAACTAGACATACTTACGCTATAGATGGATCTGAAGTATTTGATATCGAGGGTGAAATTACTCCAAGATGTGATTTAACTGTTGTAATGACAAGATCAAATGGTGAAGTTGTTAAATTCGATGTTTTATGTAGACTTGATACTTCAGCTGAAGTTGATGTTTATAAAAATGGTGGAATCTTACAAAAATTCGCTAAAGATGTTATTGCTTCAGGTAAGTAAAACATCATAATTTTAGGGCTTTGCCCTAAAATTATTTATAAAACTATTTAATAATAGTTTTATAAATAATTTTATACTAAACAGGAGAAAAAATGTCTTATCAACCACAATTTAAAGTAAAAGCTACATATATGAGAGGTGGTACTTCTAAAGGTACATTCTTTAACATTGCTGATTTACCAAAAGAAGCACAAGAAGATTCTAAAAAAAGAGATAAATTACTTCAAAGAATCGTTGGTTCTCCTGATGTTTATAAACAACAAATGGATGGTATGGGAGGAGCTACTTCAAGTACTTCAAAAGCTATTTTAGTTGGTAAATCGACTGTGCCAAATCACGATGTAGATTACTATTTTTGTCAAGTTGCTATTGATAAAGATTTTGTTGATATGAGTGGAAACTGTGGAAATTTAAGTTCTGCTGTTGGTCCTTTTGCTATTAAAGAGGGTTTAGTTGATAATGTACCACAAAACGGTGTTTGTTGTGTGAAAATTTGGCAAGCAAATATCAAAAAAACCATTCTTTGTTATGTAACTATGGAAAATGGAATGGTTAAAGAAATGGGAGATTATTACATAGATGGTGTTGCATTTCCTGCTGAAGAAATCGTTTTAGAGTTTGCTGAACCTGTGGATCCAAGTGAAGAGTTATTCCCAACTGGAAATTTAGTTGATGATTTAGAAGTTCCAGGAATTGGTACATTTAAAGCGACAATGATAACAGCTGGAATTCCTACTTGTTTTGTAAATGCGCACGAGATTGGATACACAGGAACTGAACTTCAAGGTGATATTAACTCAGATGTTGAAGCCTTAGCTAGATTTGAAACAATTAGATCTTATGCCGCATTAAAAATGGGATTAATTTCAGATTTAAAAGAAGCAGAAACAAGACAACACACTCCAAAAATAGCATTTGTTGCACCTAAATCTGATTTTATCACTTCTAGTGGTAAAGAAGTAAAAGCAGATGAAATTGATTTACATGTACGTGCTTTATCTATGCAAAAATTACACCATGCTATGATGGGAACAGCAAGTGTAGCTATTGGTGTTGCTGCTTGTATTGAAGGAACTTTAGTAAACCTAGCTGCTGGTGGTGGAGCTAAAACTGCTGTTGAATTTGGACATCCATCTGGAACTTTAAAAGTTGGTGCAGTTATCCAAGAAAATAATGGTAAATTTGTAGTTGATAAAGCAACTATGAGTAGAAGTGCTAGAATAATAATGGAAGGTTATGTTCATGTTCCAGCTGGAACTATGGATTTAAATTAATCTATAAAAGAAACTAAAAAGGGGGAAGATATTTTATCTATTCCCCTTTTTTTATTTCATAATATCTATTTAACTAATGAAGATATCTCTTTAAAACAAGGATTTTTTGCATTTAGTGTTAATTCAAAAAGTAATGATTCATAAGTAGTTGGAATTACTCCTGCTTGAGTTAATCTAGTAATTGCAACATCTGTATCATTTTGTTTTCTTGAAGTACAACAGTCAGTAACTAAAACAACTTCAAATCCACCTTCAAGTAAATCTATACAAGTTTGTAAAACACAAATATGTGTTTCAATACCTGCAACAATAACAACTTTTTTATTCATTGTATTAATAGCTTCAATTGTTGATTCATTTTTATAACAAGAAAAAGTTGTTTTCTCAAAATGTGGATATTCATCAACTAACTCTCTTAAAGAAGGTATTGTTTCACCTATTCCTTTTTTATACTGTTCATTTACAATAAATGGAACACTAAGAACTTTTAAACCTTTTACTAAAGTTATTAAGTTTTTTTCTATTTCATCTTTATTTGTTACATGGGGATATAATCTTTCTTGTACATCAACTAAACAAAAAAGGGCATCTTCGACATTTATTCTCAATTTAAACTCCTTAGTATATTTATAACTATGATACTGAATTAATAATTAAATATCTTGGAAAATTTTTAGAAATTTGAGATTTTACTTGTAGATTTAACAAGAGCAGAACTCTTGTTAATAGTTTTATTTAAAAGCTAATTCTTCAGCTCTAATAAGCAGTTCTCTTGCACCTTGATCTATAAAAGTTTGAGCTAAATTTTGTCCTATTGTTTCAAACTCTTCAATATCTGCTGTTATATCTTCACTAATTGATTCACTTCCATCAGGAAGACCAACAATAGCTTGAACTCTAATAGAATGCTCATCAATAATAGTAGCTTTTACACCAATTGGAACTTGGCAACCACCCTGTAAAGTATCAACAAAATTTCTCTCAATAGTAGATTCAATATGTGCATCTTTATCATTTAAAACTGAAACTAATTCAACAATTCTAGGATCTGTTGTAGTTTCAATTCCAAGAGTTGCTTGTCCCATAGAAGGAATCATAACATCTGTTGAAATTGGATTAAAATATTTAACTTCATTTTCTATTTTTAATTTTTGAACACCCGTTGCTGCTAAAATAATTGCATCATATTCACCTGCATTTAATTTTGCAATTCTAGTATTGATATTTCCTCTTAAGTCTTTTAAAACAATATCAGGTCTTAACATCATAATAGCCATTCTTCTTCTTAAACTAGTAGTTCCAACAATTGCACCTTCTGGTAACTCATCAATTGAAGAGTATTTATTACTTAATAAAGCATCTCTTGGGTCAAATCTTTTAGTAACAGCAGCAAGTTGCAAGCCCTCTTCAAACTGAGTTGGTACATCTTTTAGTGAATGAACTGCTAAATGTGCAGTTCCTTCAAGCATTGCAACTTCAAGTTCTTTTGTAAAAAGTCCTTTACCACCAATTTTAGCCAATGGCACGTCTAAAATTTTATCACCTTTTGTTACAAATTCTTGTAATTCAATTTGCATATCTGGGTAAAATTCTTGCAATTGAGCTTTAATATACTCAGACTGCCAAAGGGCAAGTTGACTTCGTCTTGTTGCTATTACTAATTTTTCCATGTTAACCTCTTAATAAATTTATTTTTTTCCTAAATCTTCATATTTAAATCTAGAAGAATCTTTAACTTTATTTACAAATATAGTTGGAGTTCCTTGAACCATAACATCTTCACCCATTGAAATATCACTGTCAATAGTTTTAGCTATTTCAGCTTTTGCTAACTCATCTAATTTTATATCTGTTTTAAACTCTTTATTGAACGCTTCTAATATTACTTTTTCATCTGTTGATTTTACATCAAAATGTTTTTCCCAATCTATTTGATAAGTTTTAAGTTCAACATCTTTGATACCTTTATGTTTAGCAATATCAATTAATTTAACCAAAGTTCCAGCGGCTGGGTGGACAGTTAATAAAGGGAAATGATAATAATATAAAGCTATAGAATCACTATTTTTTTGAACATGTTTAATTACTTCAGGAACATAATCTATACAATAGGGACATAAAGGATCAGAGAAAATAACAATTTTATCTTTTGCATTGTGATTCCCTGCAATTAATTTTGTTTTATCATGATAATTATCTGTTAAATTTGGAGTAACTAAATCTTTTAAAGATTTTCCAGTTTCTGAATCTATTAAATCTAAAGAGATATATTTCCCATCTGAAAATAGTATATCTTTAGCATTTACATCTTTTCCTTGAACATTTACTTTTACATCTAAGATATATCCATTCCAACCAGCAAGAGGAATCTCTTTTTTAGTATTTATGCTTACTTCTTTTATAGTTACATTTGGATTTTGTGAAACTCTATTTTTTTCAAATTGTATTACTGAATCGTCGTTATTTGCGTATAATGAAACTGATAATAATAATGTTGTAGATAATAGTTTTGATATTTTATTCATTTATAAATTTTCCTTTTTTTTTATTGGGTGCTAGTCTATCTATTTAATATTAATAAAAAGTTAATAATTTAACTTCTCGTTTTTACAGTAATTTTTTTGATATCAAAAAGTTCTTTTGCTTTATCTAGCATTTTGGAATTTAATATATCATTTAATTGTAATTCTTTTTGAGAAGGAGTTACAATTGAACTTTTAGTCATATCAGCAACACAACCTGCACTCATTTCTATAGATTCAAGCATTGAGCTTGTTTCTTCTGATTGAGAATCCTCTTCTTGAGTATTTTCTTCTAAACTATTAGGCTGTGCAATTTTACTTAAATCTATACTTGATAACTCTTCTAAATTGTCACCTTGGATTTCATCTTCTTGCTCATTTTTAGATTTTACTTCTTCGGAGGGTTCCTCCTTTTTAAAATCTAACTCAACATCATTTCCAAAAACATCTTGAGCAAATGTTTTTATTATTCCAAAATATTTATAGAGTAATTTTCTATCTTCATCTTGTGCTTTTGAAATAATATATAGTTTGTTATTTTCATAACCATTAAAAATAAAGTTTTTTTGAAAGCATTCACCCAAATCATAATCCCTATCATAAACTTTAGATGTTAATTGTTCATATAACTCATTTGTTCCTTCGTTTCCTTCTTCCTCTTCATCATCTTCAAAAGGTATTACTTCAACATCTTGATGAACATTTACATAAGAATGAGTTTCACTAATTGGCTCAACTTCTAGCTCATAAAACTCTTCTTTTACTTTTTCTTCAGTAGTTTCTTCAACTTCTATAGCTTTTTCTTTTACTTCTTCTTTAATTTCTTTTTTTGATTCAAGTGGAGTAATTATTTCTTTTGTTGTTGGAAAATCATCAAAAGGATTTGAATAATCAACTGTTTCAATAGTATCTACTACTCCTAAATCAAGCATATTATTTGATTCAATTAAGATTTTATCTTCAATAGTTAATTCTTCTATTTTTGTTTCTTCTTCTATTTTAACAGGCTCAACTATAGGGCTAATAAGTGATTCAACATTTTTTTCAACAATAGATTGAATAATAGGTTTAGAAATTATTGTTTCTTTTTTAGGTTCTATTTTTTCAACTTGATTTATAATATCATCAATTGTTCGTATATTTGTAGCTTCTATCATTTTCATAAATGTCAGAATTAATACAAATCCTCCATCACTATTAATAGCAAGAAGATGTTTAGCATCACTTAATATTCTAAAGAATCTATCAAATAATAGTAGATCAAATCTTCTATCTTTTGTAAGCATTTTTTCTTTTAAATATATTGTAATTTCATCACAAATTTGTGAAACTTCATATATTTCTAAATCTTTTATTATCTGAGTTATATCACCTTTATTTAAGATTACAGAAAAAATATTATCCATAATTTTTGGATCTATTAAACCTAACATATCAACAACACTTGCTGTTGTTATTCTTCCTTTTGAAAAAATAATTGCTTGATCAAGTAAAGTAAGAGTATCCCTTAAACTTCCCTGTCCACTTCTTGAAAGTATTTCTAAAGCCTCTTTTTCATAAGAGATATTTTCTTCATTTAGAATATGTGCTAAATGATGAATAACATCAGAATCTGCAATTTTATTGAATCTAAAATGTTGAGTTCTACTTAATATTGTTGCAGGAAGTTTTAAAGGATCAGTAGTTGCTAAAATAAATTTTACAAAACCAGGAGGCTCTTCTAAAGTTTTTAAAAGTGCATTAAATGCTTGAGTAGTAAGCATATGAACTTCATCAATTATAAATACTTTAAATCGTGCGCTACTTGGTTTATATTTTGTATGTTCAATTAAATCTTTAATATCATCAATACCTCTATTTGACGCCGCATCCATTTCAATAATATCAAGATGTCTATTTGAGTTTGCACTTTTACAATTATCACAAACTTCACAAGGTTTTGAAGTAGGACCTTCACTACAAAGTAAAGCTTTAGCCATAATTCTTGCAGTTGAAGTTTTTCCACTTCCTCTAAGTCCTGAAAATAGATATGCATGGGATAATCTACTTGAATCAAGAGCTAAAGATAATGTTTGTGAAACGGTGCTTTGACCAACTAAATCTTCAAATCTATGAGGTCTATATTTTAAGGCTAAAACTCTTTTTTCTAAAATTTCTTGACTCATATTTTACATTTCCTAACTTCTATATTTTTATTATTTAAAATTTTATCTATCATAAATCTGTTTATTATTCCGGTATGACAAACATTTATATTTAAAGGCCCTTCATTTATATGACCTTTTTCTTCACTTAAAAGTTTTAAACGATTTGCTATTGCATCGCCTGTTTCAATTAAGGTAATGTTATCACCCATAATTCTTTTAATTACAGAATCAATTAAGGGATAATGAGTACAACCTAAAACAATTGTGTCAACATTGTCATTTTTCATAGGAGTCAACCATTTTTCTAACATATCAAAAGTTTTTTTTGTATCAATCTCGCCTTTTTCAATTTGTTCAACTAGACCAACACAAGCTTGCTCATGTAATTGAACCTTTTTAATTGAAGATAACTCATTTACTAATAATTGATATTTATCACCTTTTAAAGTTCGAGGGGTTGCTAAAATACCAATATTTGATGTTTTTGTATTTAATATGGCTGGTTTTACACCTGGTTCTGTTCCAATAACAATTAAAAAAGGAAATTTTTCTCGTAAGTGTTTAATTGCAGCAGAAGTTGCCGTATTACAAGCAACAATCAAAGCTTCAATTCCATGATTTTCTAATAGATAGCTAGTAATACTATCGCATCTATTTAAAATTTCTTCTGGAGTTTTTTCTCCATATGGAGCATATGCAGTATCTGCAATATAAAAAAGTTGCGCACCTTTAAATATCTTTTGAATAGAACTAACAACAGTTAATCCTCCCAATCCTGAATCAAATACACCTACTTTCAATTTCTACCTTTTTAGTAATAAGCGGATATTTTATCATAAGTTTTTAAAGAAAATGATTAGTGGAAAAAAGAAAAGATGCAATACTCTAAAATTAGAGTATTACATAAAAAATTATACTAAACCTTGCTCAATCATAGCATCAGCTACTTTTTTAAATCCTGCAATATTAGCCCCTAAAACTAAGTTTGTAGGTTGTCCAAATTCAGCAGCTGTTGAGCTTGCTGATTCAAATATATTTTTCATAATTTGATCAAGTTTTGCATCAACTTCTTCAAAAGTCCATGAAAGCATTGAAGCATTTTGTGCCATTTCTAATTGACTTGTAGAAACTCCACCTGCATTTGCTGCTTTTCCTGGACCATAAGCTATTTTAGTCTCAATAAATAAATCAACAGCTTGAGCTGTTGAAGGCATATTTGCACCTTCACTTACACATTTACAACCATTTCCTAATAATGCTTTTGCATCTTCTAAATTTAATTCATTTTGAGTTGCACTTGGGAATGCTGCAAAACAAGGAACAGACCAAACTGCATTTCTACCTTCTGGATATTCTTCAACAGGAATATATTTAGCCATAGGTTTATGTTTTACATACTCTGATAAACTAGCTCTTTGTTCTTCTTTTAAATCTTTTAACAATAATAAATCAATTCCTTGCTCATCAATTATCATTCCTCGTGAATCACTACATGTAATAGGTAAGGCACCTAAATGATATAATTTTTCAATAGTATAAATAGCAACATTTCCAGAACCAGAAACAATACATTTTTTACCTTCTAAACTCTCCCCACGTGCAGCTAACATATATTTAGCAAAATAAACACAACCATATCCTGTTGCTTCAGTTCTTGCTAAAGATCCACCCCATTTTAGTGATTTTCCTGTTAATACACCTTCATATTTATTTGCAAGTTTTTTATACATTCCAAACATATATCCAATTTCTCTAGCCCCAACACCAATATCTCCAGCTGGAACATCTGTATTCGCACCAATATGTCTAAATAATTCACTCATAAAGGCTTGACAGAATCTCATAACTTCATTGTCAGATCTTCCTTTTGGATTAAAATCACTTCCACCTTTTCCTCCACCAATCTGAAGACCAGTTAATGCATTTTTAAAAATTTGTTCAAATCCTAAAAACTTAATTACACCAGCATTTACACTTGGATGAAATCTTAAACCACCTTTATATGGTCCCAACGCAGAATTAAATTCTATTCTATAACCTTTATTTACTTGAATTTCACCATTATCATCAACCCAATTTACTCTAAACATAATTTGTCTTTCTGGCTCAACAATTCTTTCAATAATTTTGTGTTTTCTATATTTTGGATATTTATCTAATAAGGGTTGTAACGAATACAAAACTTCTTCTGCAGCTTGATAAAATTCTGTTTGAGCAGGGCTCGTTCGTTTAAGATAATTAAAAACTTCCTCTAAATATGACATGTGCTTTCCTTCTTTTTTAATTGAAAAAATATTTTATCAGAAAATTAATATTTTTTATACAATTGTATATAATTTATATATGTTTTAAAGAAAAAGTAACTTAAATAGTATTTTTCTAGATTAAATCTATCTATGATAGAATCTAATTAGTATATTCAAATACAAAGGAAGAGATTAAAAGAAGAAAAGATTTTTTAATTACAAATAAAATTAGAGTTTGCGATATTGTTGATTCTTGTAAAAGAGAAAAAATTGATACAAATGATTTAGGAATGAACGAAATAAAATTAAGGGATATTTTAAATTACTTAGAAATGTACAAAAATATTTAAAGGGAAGTAATTTCCCTTTAAATTAAAAAGCGTCTACAATAGAACCTTGGTATTTTTCTTTAATAAAAGTTCTAATTTCTTCTGAATTAATAACTTCTTTTAAAGCTTTTATAGAATCTTTATTTTCATTTCCTTTTTTAACTACAACAATATTTGCGTAAGGAGAATCTTTTGATTCAATAACAAGAGCATCTTTTAATGGATTTAAGTTTGCAGATAATGCATAATTTGTATTAATAATAGCAGCATCAACTTCATCTAAAACTCTTGGTAATTGTGGAGCATCTAACTCTTTGATTTTAAGATTTTTTGGATTTTCTACAATATCAACAACTGTTTTAAAATCTACATCTTTAAATGTTAATAAACCCTCTTTTACTAAAATATCTAAAGCTCTACTTTCATTTGTTGGATCATTTGGAACAGCAATTGTAGCACCATCTTCTAAATCACTTAACACTTTGATTTTATTTGAATATAGTCCCATTGGCTCTAAATGTACATTTACAGTTTTCACTAAATCTGTATTTTTATTTTTATTAAACTCTTCTAGGTATGGTAAATGTTGAAAGAAGTTAGCATCTAATTCACCTTCATTTACTGCAATATTTGGAGTTACATAATCTGTAAATTCAACGATTTCTAAATCATAACCTTTAGCTTTTAATAATGGTTTAACAGCTTCTAATATCTCAACATGTGGAACAGGAGTTGCTCCTATTTTAATAACGGTTTGTTTAGCTTCTGTTTTTGTTTCTTCATTTTTTTTTGTATCTTTTGAATCACAAGCTATAAGTCCTAGTGCAACGGCACCTGCAAGTGTAATTTTTAAAATATTTTTTAACATAAATTTTTTCCTTTATTTTTTAGTAATTTTATATAAATAATCGCCTAAACTTTGAACTATCTGTACTAAGGCGATTAAAATTAGTACAGTGTAAATCATAGTGTCAGTTTGAAATCTATAGTAACCATATTTAATAGCCACATCTCCCAAACCTCCACCTCCAACAGCTCCTGCCATTGCAGAAAAACCAATTACAGTAATAAGTGTTAGAGTAATTGCTGAAATAATAGAAGGAAGAGCTTCAATTAACATAACTTTAAAAATAATCTGAAAGTCACTTGCCCCAAAAGATTTAGCAGCTTCAATAACACCAATCTCCACTTCTTTTAATGCACTCTCTATTAATCTTGCCACAAAAGGAGCAGCTCCAATTGTAAGAGGAATAATAGCAGCAGTTGTTCCTATACTTTTTCCAATTAAAAACTTTGTAAGTGGAAACAAAACTATCATTAATATGATAAAAGGAAACGATCTTAATGTATTAATTACTACATCAAGTATTGAATAAATTTTTAAATTCTCTTTTAGTCCACCTTTTGAAGTAAGTGTTAAAACAATTGCTAAAAAGAATCCAATAATAACAGCAAAAAAAGTAGATACAAATGACATATAAATAGTTTCACCAAGAGCTGGAAATAAAATATCAAACATTACAATACCTCCCAAACAATATCGTGTTCTTTTATATAATTTATAACAATCTCTTTTGTTTCATTTTCTATATTTATTACCATATTTCCAACAATATGCCCATTTATCTCTTCGAGTTTCCCCCAAACAATATTAAAATCCATATTTAACTCTCTTGCCATTTTTGTAATAAATGATTGAAAAGCATTATCTTTTGGAAAATAGAGTTTTATATTTACGCCCGTTTTAGGAACAACTTCTGTTTCGCCTAAAAATTCTTTCATTTTATTATCAGGCTTTAAAAACAACTCTTCAGTATCATCAAAACCTATAATATTTCCATGCTCTAATAAAAGTGCTTTTTGAGCAATTTGTTTTACAACTTCCATTTCATGGGTTACTAATATAATAGTAATATTTAATTCCTCACTTATCTGTTTTAAAAGATTTAAAATAGATGTTGTTGTATTTGGATCAAGGGCAGATGTTGCTTCATCACTAAGTAAAATATCAGGATTTAAAGTCAAAGCTCTGGCAATTGCCACACGTTGCTTTTGACCTCCACTTAACTCTTTTGGATAAGAATCAATTTTTTCATCTAATCCAACTAAAACTAATAACTCTTTTACTTTTTTTGAAATTTCATCTTTTTTGTATCCCCAAAGTTGCATTGGTAATGCTACATTTTCAAATACTGTTTTTCTTTGAATTAATGAAAAGTGTTGGAAAATCATTCCAATATTTTTTCTAAACTCTCTTAATTCATCTTTTTTTAAATTCTTAATCTCTTTATTATTAACTAATAATGTACCTTCAGAATAATCTTCTAGTCCATTAATACATCTTAAAAGTGTTGATTTTCCAGCACCACTATGTCCAACGATTGCAAAAATTTCACCTTTTTTAATATCAATAGATATATTATTTAAAACTTTTGTATGAGAATAATATTTATTTAAATTTTTTATATTTATCATAACCTATCCTTATTGAGAGTGCAATAGTATATGAAAATTTATAAAATATTTGTTAAATTGTAATTAATGTATAATTTATAGTAGTTTTTCTGTATTAAATAGAAACGCCATAGGCGATTCTATTATTCATTCATTGAGTTGAAGAAATCTTCATTATTTTTAGTTTTTTGCATTTTTGAATATAAGAATTTAAGTGCTTCAACTTCATCCATTGCAGCAATTGCATTTCTTAGAATCCATGTTTTTTGTAATACATCAGGAGTAAGAAGTAATTCTTCTTTTCTAGTACCTGATTTTGTAATATCAAGAGCTGGGTAAACTCTTTTATTTGCTGCATTTCTTGATAATACAACTTCACTATTTCCAGTACCTTTAAACTCTTCAAAAATAACTTCATCCATTTTTGAACCTGTTTCAATAAGTGCTGTAGAAATAATAGTTAAAGATCCACCCTCTTCAATATTTCTAGCAGCTCCAAAAAATCTTTTTGGTTTATGTAATGCATTTGCATCAACTCCACCTGAAAGTACTTTTCCAGAAGATGGGGTAACTGTATTATATGCACGTGCAAGTCTAGTAATAGAATCTAATAAGATAACTACATCTTTTTTCATCTCCACAAGTCTTTTTGCTTTTTCAATAACGATTTCAGCAACTCTAACATGATTATGTGCAGGTAAATCAAAAGTAGAAGAATAAACTTCACCTTTTACAGATCTTTGCATATCAGTAACTTCTTCAGGTCTTTCATCAATTAACAATACCATTAAATTAACTTCTGGATGATTTCTTGATATGGCATGAGCTAATTCTTTTAATAACTCAGTTTTACCAGTTTTAGGAGGAGCTACTATTAATCCCCTTTGTCCTTTTCCCATAGGCGCAAATAAATCAAGCATTCTCCCTGTCATTTTATTTGAATCATATTCAAACTTAAATCTTTCAGTTGAATAAAGTGGAGTTAAGTTATCAAAAAGTGGTCTATTTTTAGACTCTTTTACAGGTAGGTAATTTATTGCTTCTATTTTTAGTAAAGCATTATATTTTTCACTTTCTTTGTTAGGAGGTCTAACTTGACCTGAAACAATATCTCCTGTTCTTAATGCAAATTTTCTAATTTGTGTAGCACTTACATAAGAATCATTTGATGTGTCTGAAAAATTTCCATCTATTGCTCTTAAAAATCCAAATCCACCCTCTTTTATTTCTAATATACCTGTAAATAAAATGAATCCACCAGCATCAATTTGAGATTTTAAAATCATAAACATCAAATCTTGTCGTTTTAATTCTTGGGGATTTTCTACATCTAAGTCATTTGCAATATTAATTAGAGTTTCTAAGGGTAGTTCTCTTAATTGTTCAATTCTATAACCTTCAACAGGAATATGAGTCCTTGTTTTTTTAGAGTTTGTGGTTTTTGTTTTTATTTCTTCTTTAGACTCTTCCATGAGTATGTTTGCCTTTGATTTTACATAATAAGTTATGTAGTTTTGTAGTTTATTTGTAGTTTTCTTAAAGTATTAGTATTATTGTAGTGTTTATTTTAGAAATTGTCAATAAATTTGCTTAACATAAAAAAAGGATATCAGTTAATATGATACCCTTTTATACATATATAATATAGTTAAATATTATAATTTACCTTCATTTTTTGCTAAGTACTCAGCAACACCAGCTGTATTAGCTTTCATTCCTTCGTCACCTTTTACCCAACCAGCTGGACAAACTTCTCCATGCTCATTTGTAAAAATCATAGTATCTACCATTCTGATCATTTCATCAATGTTTCTTCCAAGTGGTAAATCATTAATTACTGCATGTCTTACTGTACCATCTGCATCAATTAAGAAAGATCCTCTTAATGCTACTGATTCTCCAAATAATACATCATAATCTCTTGAAATTGATTTTGAAAGGTCTGCAACTAGTGGGAATTTAACTCTTCCAATTCCACCATTTTCTACAGGAGTTTCTCTCCATGCAAAGTGTGAGAATTGAGAATCTACTGAACAACCAATTACAGATACACCTCTTGATGTAAAATCTTCAATTCTTTTAGAGAATGCAATAATTTCAGAAGGACATACAAAAGTAAAATCTAATGGGTAGAAAAATAATACCGCACCTTTTTCACCAATGTTTTCATATAAGTTAAAATTTTCTACAATTTGACCATCTGCAAGTACAGCTTTAGCTGTAAAATCTGGAGCTTTTTTTGTTACTAACATATTTAAATCCTTTTTATTTTTAATTAATCAATACGAAATTATATAACAATATCTTTAAAATTATCTGTAATTTTCCTTAAATTTGTAAATTTATAAAAACTATTATCATTAGATAAAATTTATTATCTATATTTACTTTTTATTAATAAATTAGTTCTATTTTGTAACTTTAAAAATAATATTAATTCTTAAAAGTAACAATTTTAAAACTTTAAAGATAGTTTTATATTTACTGTGATAAAGTTTTCTAAAATTTATTAAGATTAAGGAGAAATATTATGGCAGTTAGAATTACTGATATTTGTATTAGTTGTGATGCTTGTTTAGATGAGTGTCCAGTAGAAGCGATTGTTGATAACGACGAAAATCCAACTGGTGAAGATGTATATTATGTATACTCTGATAAATGTGTTGAGTGTGTAGGTCATAATGATGCACCAGCATGTGCTGACGCATGTCCAACTGAGGGTTGTATTGTATGGGACGAAGTTGGTTCAAGTGCAGTTGAAAGAGAAGATAGAGGAACTGTTGGTTCTCCTGTAGTTGAAGATTAATTATAACAATTATTTAAGCTAAAAAAAGGCAAGTAGTTTTTACTACTTGCCTTTTTTTTATTTTTTAGGTATAATCCGCGACTTAAAAAAAAATCGAGGAATATAAGTAATGGAACAAACATTATCAATCATCAAACCAGACGCTGTAGCAAAAAATGTAGTTGGAAAAATCTTAGACAGATTTGAAACAGCTGGATTAAGAATTGCAGCTACTAAAAAAATGCAATTAAGCCAAGCTGATGCTGAAGCTTTTTACGCAGTTCACGCAGCAAGACCTTTCTTTAAAGACTTAGTTGAGTTCATGATTTCAGGACCAGTTGTAGTTACAGTTTTAGAAGGTGTTAACGCTATGGCTATTAACAGAGAATTAATGGGTGCTACTAATCCTAAAGAAGCAGCAGCTGGAACAATCAGAGCAGACTTTGCAGAATCAATTGATGCAAATGCAGTTCATGGTTCAGATTCATTAGAAAATGCAGCAAATGAAATTAATTTCTTCTTTGCTCAAAAAGAAATTTGTTAATTATCTATTAATTAATTAGTTTTATAATGAAAATTGAATTTAGAAAAGTGCCTCAAACTACCAAGGAATTGGTAGTTGAATACAATTCAGTTAAAATTGAAGGTACTTTTTGTAAAATATCGCAATCATTAGTAAAAGTTGACGCAGTATTATTAGGTAATATTGATATTGATTGTTGTAGATGTGGAATCACTGAAGTAATTGAAGTTGATGAAGAGCTTCATTTATTATTAAGCGATGGTATTTATAACAAAGATGAAAGTGAATATTTAGTAATTGAAGTGGAAAACAGTTTAATTAACTTTGATGAAATAATCGAAAGTGAATTAAATAGTATAAAAAGCGACTATCACATATGTAAGGATTGCTTACAAATTGGTGATAATTTTGAAAAAGAATTTTAAGGAGAATTAAAATGGCAGTACCTAAGAGAAGAGTATCTCACACTAGAGCAGCAAAGAGAAGAACTCACTATAAAATAACATTAAAAAAACCTGTTAAAGACGTTGACGGAACTTGGAAAATGCCTCATATGGTTAATCCAACTACTGGTGAATACAAAAACTAATGCTAAAAATTGCAATAGATGCTATGGGTGGGGACTTCGGTCCTGAACCTATAATTGAGGGCTTAGTAACAGCACTTAGAAAAAACAATAACTTCACTGCAATTGCAGTTGGTAAAAAAAATGAAATTTTACCATTACTTCCACAAAGCCTTTTATCAAGAATTGAAATATTAGATACAGATGATGTAATTAGTATGAGTGATTCAGCAACAGATGCGCTTAAAAGAAAAGAATCAACTATTTATAAAGCTATAGAATTAGTACGTGATGGAAATGCAGATGCTGTTGTATCAGCAGGTCACTCTGGTGCTTCAATGTCATTAGCTACATTAAGAATAGGAAGAATCAAAGGTGTAAGTAGACCAGCAATTGCCACATTAATGCCTACAAGTGAAAATCAAAATACCTTAGTATTAGATGTTGGAGCAAACGTAGATAGTGATGCGAAAAACTTATTTCAATTTGCAATTATGGGACAAGTGTATGCGCAATATGCGCTTAGATTAGATGAACCAATTGTTGGATTGTTAAGTAATGGTGAAGAAGATAGTAAAGGTAATGAAGTTACTAAAGAAGCTTATAAGCTATTAGCAAAAATTCCAAATTTCGCAGGAAATGTAGAAGGTAGTGATATCTTCAAAGGAACAGTTGATGTTGTAGTTTGTGATGGTTTCGTTGGTAATATTTTACTTAAAACAGCTGAGGGTGTTGCAGACACAATCGGTAAAATTATTAAGAAAAATTTAAAAAGATCTCTAATCTCAATTGCTGGTGCAGTTCTTATGAGAAAAGTTTTCAAAAACTTAAAAGTAAGAGTTGATTATGCTGAATATGGTGGAGCACCATTACTTGGTGTTAAAGCTCCTGTTATTATTGCCCATGGAAAATCAAATCCAAAAGCAATTCAAAACGCTATATTTCAAGCAATAAATGCAGCAAGTTCAAATTTAGATAATATAATTGAACAAAGATTAGCAAAATATAGTACTGAACAAGAAATTAATTAATACTATATTCAATATAAGGATATGTAAATGACATATGCAGCTTTTAGATCTATTGGAGCTTATATTCCTCCAAAGATAATGACAAATGCAGATTTTGAAAAAATTATTGATACAAGTGATGAGTGGATTACTAAAAGAACTGGTATTAAAGAAAGAAGAATTTCTGAAGTTGATGAAGCTTCGTCTGATTTAGGGGCAAGAGCAGCTACAATTGCAATTGAACGAGCTGGAATAGCAAAAGAAGATGTTGATTTAGTAATTTGTGCTACTGTTACTCCTGATTTTTTATGTATGCCATCAACTGCTTGTTTAATTGCAGCAAAAGTAGGACTTCCTCCTGTTATGGCATTTGATATAAGTGCAGCATGTACAGGATTTGTATATGCTGTATCAATTGCTAAAGCATTTATTGAATCTGGTATGAAAAAAAACGTACTAATTATTGGTGCTGAAACATATACTTCTATTCTTGATTATACAGATAGAGGTACTTGTTTTATTTTCGGAGATGGAGCAGGTGCTGCTATTATTTCTGCTACAGATAATAAAAATGAAGCTATTATTGATGTAAATTGTTCAAGTGATGGTAATTATGAAGATTTAATTAAAACTCCAGGTGGAGGAAGTAAACATCCTTGTTCTACTGAAGTTTTAGAAAATAAAATGGCATGTATAAAAATGAAAGGTAACGAAACTTTCAAACTTGCTGTTAAAACATTAACATCAGATGTTCAAGTAATGATGAAAAAACATAATCTTTCAAATGAGGATATAAATCACTTTATTCCTCATCAAGCAAACCTTAGAATCATAAAAGCTGTAGGTGAAGCCTTAGGATTTAATGATGAGCAAACTGTTGTTACTGTACATAAATATGGTAATACGTCAGCTGCATCAATTCCTATGGCCATGAATGATGCCTTTGAAGAAGGTAGAATAAAAGCTGGTGATACAGTTCTTTTTGATGCCTTCGGTGGTGGATTAACTTGGGGTTCTGCTCTATTTAAATTCTCACCAAAGAAATAAATAAAATAGGATTCTCCTATTTTATTTCTACTTTAATACACTAAAACTATCTATCATTAAATCATAAATCTTATATATACTGAACTAATCCCATATAGAAAATTGTTCCTATAAAAATAGAAACTAAATAGTTTTTAAATAGTAGATGTAAAACTGCAGTAAACACAATTGAACCAATCTCTTTAAATCCATAAGGCTGTAAAGAGAAATTAATATCTTTTAATGTATAAAAAATCAATATTGTCATAATCACAGATGGGAAATACTTTTCAATAAATAAGATATAAGCTGGTACATCATTTTTTCTAAAAAATAAAAAAGGAAAAACTCTTGTAAAATAATTAACTATTGCCATAATTACAATTGCTAAATATATTTCGTAGTTACTCATGTTCAACTCTATTTTTAAATGTAAACATTAAAATTAAAGCAATCATTATTGATACTATTAACATTTTATCACTTGGGATAAAAATTAATGCAAACACTGAAGCAATTATTCCAATAAAAAAAGGAGCAATATTTCTTAAATTTTTATATTGTTCAATACAAAGAACAACAAAAAGAGCTGTTAATGAAAATTCTAATCCTGCAGTGTTAAATTTAATATTTAAGCCTATAATTGCGCTCAAAGTTGAACCAATAAACCAGTATGATTGATTAAGTGCCGTTAGAAAAAAATAGTACCATCTTTTATTTAATGATTCATCATCTTTAATTGTGGTTAATAGAGCATATGTTTCATCAGTTAAACCAAATATCAGATATGTTTTAAATTTACCTGTATCTTTAAATCTTTTGAGTAAAGATAAACCATAAAAAGATTGTCTAATATTTATAAACCAAGAAGCAATTACAATATCAATCATTCCTGCTTTTACATTAAAAAAGTTAATTGCAACAAACTGCAAAGCACCTGCATAGATAAATAGTGACATTATGGGTGCTAAATACCAAGGATATTCAAAAGAAACTAATAATAATCCAAAAGCAAAACCTAATACTCCATATCCCATCATTACAGGTATGGAAACCTGAAATGCTTTTTTTAATTCTTCTTTATATTTCAAATTTATTTTTGTTTATTAGTTGAATTTTTTATTATTTGGATTATTTTTAAATACATTAAATGAGTTCTTTTTTAGATCTTTATTAAATTTCTCTACAGTCGCAACTGGATTTATGTATAATATTGATTCATCCACAACAATTTGAAAAATTGAATGTAGAGGTAAATTAACTACACTTCCAAAATTTTCATTCCCAAAACCTGCTTCAAAACTTAAATGCATATCACTTATTTGAACTGTTGAATATGTATAGTTACTTAAAATAAATAGTGAAAATTTATGCATATTATCTTTTATTACTTTTGGTAATTCAGGAGTAAATGTTGCTGATTCAATATTTGCAGTAATTGAAAATTCTTGATTTTTATTTAATAAAAAAGTTACACACTCTTTTATTTGTAATTCAACTACTTTTTTATACTCTATATCTTCTATAATATTATTAATCATATTAATCCCTATTTTAAAAATTAAATGTTATTATAGCCTATGAAACAACTAATTTTCCTTATCTTTATCTTATTAAATTATTCATTTGCTTATGAATTTAAACTAAATGAAAAAGATCTCAATTATATTAATAATTCAGAAAAAAAATCTTTTATTTTAAATAGAATAAATCAATATCAAACATTAAAAATAAAAGTTAAAGATTATGAGCTTATTAGAAAACTATCCCATATAAACTCTTTTATAAATAGAATTTTACCTGCACATGATATTTCTACAGCATCATCTATTGATTATTGGGCTACTCCAAAAGAATTTTTATTGCAAGGACATGGTGATTGTGAAGATTATGCTATTACTAAGTATTTCACTCTTCTTGAACTTAATATTCCAAAGGAAAAACTTTATTTTGGAGTAGTTGATATCAAAGGTGAGAGAAATTCTCATATGGTATTATTATATTTAGAAGATAAAAACTCTACTCCTTTAGTTTTAGATAATTTAAGTAGTAAAGTAATTCCACTTACAAAAAGAAAGAAATTAATACCAAAATTTGCTTTTAATGAAAATGATTCATATAAATTTACCCATAATAAATTTACTGAAAAGATAAAAATAAATTGGGGGAAAGAAGATAGATGGAGTAAACTATTAAATAGAGTTTATTCGCTAAAAGAGTAATCTTCTTTTATATCAAAGCCTATCATTGCATTCATAAGTGCAATTTTTGAAGCTTTCTTTAACATTTTTACACTAATATCTTTTTCAATTAGGAATTTATCATTTATTAATCTATCTCTAGTTGTTCCCTTTAATAAACAATTTTTAGATGTTATCCATTGATTTTCGTAAAAAATTGCAATATTTGCTATTGATGTATCTGTGACAATATTATTTTTAATAATAATCACGTCATCACAATCATTTTTTTGTTCATATAACTTATCTAAGGTATCTCTATTTAAATACTTTTTTGAATAATTTATATCATCATAAACTAATTTAAATGAATTTATTTCTTTTTTTTCATAGGGGAAATATTGAACATCTATAATTTCATCTTTATTATATATAATTTTACATCTTAATAAATCAGCTGATAATGGATATATATACTCTTGTAAATTAAAATTTAATCCTATTGTATTTGCTACTCTTTTATTATGATAATCCAAATTAAAAATTTCATAATCATCACATTTTATAGTTTCAAAATATTTTATCTCTTCCAAAATCATCCTTTAAAATGGCAAATATATTTTATCTAATAACTCTTGATATTCTAAATTTACATTTGAGTCACAAGTTATTCCACCACCACTTTTATAAAAAAGTTCACCATTTTGTTCTTTTTGTATAAATCTAATCATTACTGATGAGTCTAAATTAACTCCATCAAAAACTCCAAAAACACCTGTATAAAATTCTCTATTATAATTTTCAACGTTTTGAAGTATTTCAACAGTTTTTTTCTTTGGAGTTCCTGTAATTGATCCTGCTGGCAATATTGAAGTTAAAATATCTCCAATTTTTTCATTCCAATTATTTTGTAAATTTGCAGATATCTTAGAGCTAATTTGTAGAAGCTTTTTATCTCCTGCGTTTATTTTTTCACAATATCTAAATTTATTTACTCTTACTTTTTCTCCGACTATTCCCAAATCATTTCTTAGTAAATCAACAACCATTGTATGCTCAGCCATCTCTTTTATATCACCTAAGATTCTATCTTGTGCATTTGTTATTGTGGCGTCAATTGTACCTTTCATTGGATATGTTGAAATCTTATTTTTTTTAATCTCTACAAATCTCTCAGGCGAAAAACATACAAAATCATCTTTATTATTTTGAAATCTTAGCTTAAATTTTGCATCTACATTTTCATAAATTTCATCTAAAGACAAATTTGTTTCTATTTTTGTTTTTGCTGTTAAATTTAAAAGATAAGAGTTTCCGTTTTTTATTTGCTCTTGAATATAATCAAAACTTTTTTTATACTCACTAAAAGATATTGGAAATTTTTCTAATTTAGTTTTTTTTATTTTTTTATTTTTACTATGCTCTTTTGAGTTTAATTCAAATTTGATATTTTTTGGAAGATTTGAGAGTTTTTCTATATAAAATTCACTTAAATCATAAGAAATTACAAATAAAAATGGCTCTTTTTCAAAGCCAAATCTATTTAATCTTTCTTTTATTAATTTTTTACTCAAATTAACCTAATATTAGTTTTTTCAAAACTGCTGCTCTAATTGCTACACCATTTGTAACTTGCTTTAACACTTTACATCTTGGATCTTTTAGCATCTCATCACTAATATCTACATTTCTATTTACAGGACCTGGATGTAATAATAAAATATCTCTATCTCCCATCACTTCATTTGTTATACAAAAATCTTTTGCATACTCATTTAATGACTCAAAATATACTTGATTATGTCTTTCAAGTTGAGTTCTTAAACTCATAATAATATCAAGTTCATCAATAACATCTGAAATATTTATGTAAGTTTTAAATTCATCACCATCATATCTAAAGCACTCAGGAGAGATAAAACAAACTTCAATTCCAAATCTTGGAAGTAATCTTCTATTTGATCCAGCAACTCTTGAAGTTCTTACATCTCCAACAATTGCAACTCTTTTCCCTTGCGTATTTCCATCAAAATGCTCATAAATAGTAAATAAATCAAGTAAAGCTTGTGTAGGATGAGCATGTTTTCCATCACCTGCATTAATAATTGGGCAATCAACATATCCAGCAAGTGACTCAGGTAATCCACATTCTGAGTGTCTAATAATAATTGCATCTGGTTTCATTGCATTTATATTTGCAACTGTATCAAATATTGTTTCACCTTTTGAAGCAGATGAAGTGCTCACATCTAAAGATACAACTTCAGCTCCTAATCTTTTAGCTGCAATTTCAAATGAACTTCTTGTTCTTGTAGAATTTTCAAAAAATAGTGTAACTATTATTTTACCTTTTAAAATTTCATTTGGTTCAAATTTTAAAAATTCTCTAGCGTCATCAAATAAGCCTAAAATCTCATCTTTTGAAAAATCGGAAGTTCTAATTAAGTGCTGCATTTTTTTCCTTTAATTTTAGTTTTGATTTTAGCAAAAACCTCTTTAAAAATAAAACTTTTTGTATAATAAGAAACTTTAATTTTTTAGGAAATCTTTATTATGAAAATTCAATCAATTATTATTCTTATTTTTGCTTTTATATTTACAGCATGTTCAGTCAAACCTCTTGAACCTATAAAATTTGATGTAATAGAAAAACATATATCTTTTACACAAGATATTAAACCTATTTTAGACAATAGATGTGTTTCTTGTCACTCTTGTTATAACTCACCTTGTCAATTAAAGTTATCTTCTTTTGAAGGATTACAAAGAGGTGCTTCTAAAAGCGATATTTATGCAAATAGAATAAGTGCGGATAGCCCAACAAGACTTTTTATTGATGCTGTGAATGAAAAACAATGGAGAGAAAAAGGTTTTTTCTCAATGCTTGATAGTTTAGAAAGCTCAAATGAATCAATTATGATGCAATATCTTTTTCAAAAAGATATAAATCCCCAAATTATTGGTGATTATTCACCTGAAACAGATGAATTAACTTGCGTAAAAGATAAAAAAGAGTTAGCAAGTTTTTTTAAAGATAATCCACATAAAGGAATGCCATATGGATTTCCCGCATTAAAAAAAGATGAATACAACCTTTTAATGACTTGGCTAAAGCAAGGTGCTATTGACGATACTATCAAAAATACCAAAACAACTTTTGAGCAAAATGAAATAAGAAAATTTGAAGATTTTTTAAATAATCAAGAGATAAAACACAAAATAAGCGCAAGATATATTTACGAACATCTTTTCTTAGCACATATTACTTTTGATGATAATAGTGGAAATTTCTTTGAATTAATTCGTTCAAAAACACCCACTGGATATGAGCCACAAATTATAGCTACTAGGTTTCCTTATGATGAAGTAAAAGAACCTTTTTATTATAGATTTAGGAAAATTGAATCAACAATAGTTCATAAAACTCATATGATTTATAAATTAAATGATGATAAATTAAAAAGATATCATGAACTTTTTATAAATACACCATGGGATCAAAAACCATTTTTGCCATCTTATGAAGTTGGTATTTCTGCAAATCCATTAAAAACATTTGAGCAAATTCCTTCAAAAAGTAGATATCAATTCTTACTTGATGATGTTCATTATATAATAATGACATTTATTAGGGGCCCAGTTTGTAAAGGTCAAATCGCATTAAATGTAATTCAAGATCATTTTTGGGTAATGTTTATGGATCCAAACTATGATTTATCACTTCAAGATAAATACTTCTTACATGATAATATTCCTAATCTTTCTATACCAAATGAATATGGAGAAGATCCTAGTTTATTTAAAACATTTAAAGTTTTAGATAACTATGAATTATCTAAAAAATATCATACAAATAAAGCAAGACTTTATAATAATTATTATCCTGATGGCTTATCAATAAATAGTATTTGGAAAGGAAATAAAAAAGAAGAAAATGATTCTATATTAACAATTTATAGACATTTTGATTCAGCATCAGTTCATAAAGGTGCATTTGGTGATATTCCAAAAACTATGTGGGTAATTGATTATCCTTTACTTGAACGAATTTATTATTCATTAGTTGCAGGTTTTGATGTATTTGGAAATACTGCACATCAATTACTTGTACGAACACATATGGATAGACTAAGAATTGAAGGGGAAAGTAATTTTTTAGAGTATTTACCTAGAAGTTCTAGGGTTAAGTATTTTGATTCCTGGTATGAAGGATGGTTAGCTCAATACTTAAGTGTATATATTCCAACAAATAACAAGGTAAATATTAAATACTCAAGTACTGAATATAAAAAAGAGTTTGTAAATAAATTTTTTGAATATGCAAATATCAAAAAAGATCCTATAAATTTCATTGAAAATGATTACAAAGCAAATAAAATAAAAGATGTGTATAATGATGAAAAAGAGATCGAAGAGAGTTTAAAAACCTTAACACTTCCAAATAGTTCAGAAATTATAAAAAATTTTACAGATAGTAAATCAAATCTAGCCTATATAAGAATTCAAATGAACTCAGGTGAAAATCTTATATATACTCTTGTAATAAATAGATGGCATAAAAATGTTGCCTTACTTTTTAACGAAGAATCAAGACTTGACGCTACAAAAGATAGAATAAACTTCATAAAAGGCTTTATTGGTTCTTATCCAAATGTATTTGTAAATGTAAAACAAGATGATTTAAATGAATTCTTTAATCTTTTACAAAATTACAAAGATACACCTGAAGACAATAAAAAAGTAGAAAAATTTGCAGTTAATAGGGCAAATCCTAATTTTTGGGAAATATTCGATTGGTTTGATAAAGAGTTCAAAAAACAAGACCCTTTAAATTATGGATTATTTGATTTAAATAGATATATAAGTCGTGCAAGAAATTGAGAATAATTAATAATTGGTTTAAATATTTTAGATATAATCTTGCCCAATAAGATATTTTAATTTTTTTAGGAAAAAAAATGAGTGAACAATTAGAACAATTAGATAAAGAGTATGTACTTCATACTTATGCTAGAAATTATGTTAATTTCAAAAAAGGTATAAATGCTACACTTTTTGATGAAAATGATAAAGATTATATTGATTTTACATCAGGAATTGCGGTTTGTAGTGTAGGACATGGAAATAAAAGAGTTGCAGATAAAATCTATGAGCAAATTTTAAATATAACACATATTTCAAATTTATATGGAATTGAGCCACAAGCAAAACTTGCAAAAAGATTAAGAGAATTAAGTGGATACGATATTAGAACATTTTTCTCAAATAGTGGTGCTGAAGCAAATGAAGGTGCTATTAAGATTGCAAGAAAATTTGGTGAAACAAATTTTGAAAAGAAAAGATATAAAGTTATTACACTAACTCACTCTTTTCATGGAAGAACAATTACCACAGTAAAAGCAACAGGACAAAGTTCAATGCATACTCCAAATTTTGCTCCATATCCTGATGGTTTTTCATATCATAATTATATAAATGATATTTACAATGCAATTGATGATGAGACTGTTGCAGTTATGATTGAACTTGTTCAAGGTGAAGGTGGGGTTCAACCATTTGATAAAAAAGAGATTCAAGAATTAGCAAAATTTTTAAAAGAAAATCAAATTTTACTTATTATTGATGAAGTACAAACTGGTATTTATAGAACAGGAGAATTTTTAGCTTCAAATCTTTATGAAATTCAACCTGATATTATTACACTTGCAAAAGGTTTAGGTGGAGGAGTTCCAATTGGAGCTATTATGACTACACATAAAGATATTTTTAGCCCAGGTGACCATGGTTCTACTTTTGGTGGAAATTATCTTGTTACTGCTGCTGCTTTAGAAGTATTAGATATTTTAGAAGAAGTAAAAGATAGTGGAGTTTTAGATGAAACTATTATTTATTTTAATTCAAAACTAAATGATGTATATGAGAAAAACAAAGACATCTTTACAGGAAATGTAGGGCTTGGGCTAATGAGAGGATTAAGAGTAAAAGATGCTGATACCTTAGCTCTTGTTATTAAAACAGCTTTTGAACATGGTGTTCTAGTTTTAAAAGCTGGGAAAAATACTCTTAGATTCCTTCCTGCACTTACTATCTCAAAAGAAGAGATGAATGAAGGATTTAAAAGGTTAGAAAATGCACTTGATAAAATCAAGCAAGATTAAACTACTCCTTAGTAGTTTAATTTGCATAAATTTATATGCTGCAAATGATGCTTTTGATGATAAGATAATCTCTGATAAAAGATTAAAAAACTTTGAACTTTCAGGCGAGCAAATAAAAGAAGATAGTTCAAAGTTAAGAAAAGATTGGATAAATCCAATTACTTATCAATATACAAATAATTTAGGTGAAGAGTATAAAACACAACGTTCTGTAATTTCAATAAATCAGCCAATTTTCCAAAGTGGTGGTATTTATCAAGCAATTAAATATGCAGATTCAACATATAAATATGCGGAATTAGATTTAGAACAGCAAAAAAAAGAGCTTATAAAAGATGCTTTAAATATTTTATATAATATTGAAAGAACTAATCTAAATATACAAAAAGCTAAATATACTTTAGAAAATGCAAAAATAGATGTGAATAGAAAAAAAGAACAGGTATTAAATGGTTTTTTAGATGCTTCATATTTAGATGATGCACTTTTAACCCTAAATACTACAAAACATAATTTGGTAGATTTAAAATATCAAAAACAAGAATTAATAAACAATTTTAATAATATTTCTTCAAAAGAATATACAAATTTTGAATTACCAACTTTTAAACTATTTGATGAAAAAGAGTTTTTAGAAAATAACTTAAACCTAAAGAAAATTGAAGCTGATGTTATGAAAAAAGGAAATTATTCATATATGACAATGGCAAAATATCTGCCAAGTGTAAATGCTTATTATACTTATTCAAAATATCATGAAATTGATGATAATTCTAGTTTAGACAAAGATAATACCCATACAGTTGGATTAACACTTAATATTCCTCTTGATTCAAGAACTTTTAACGATATTCAAAGTAAAAAAATTGATTATCTAAAATCTAAATTAAATTTAGAAAATAGTAAAGATGATGAAAAAACTTTCTTCAAAACAAAACTTGATAAAATAGCAATGATTGATGAAAGATTGCAAATTACAAAAGATGATTTAGAAGTTTATGATTCTATTTTAAAAATCATAAATGAAGAAAAAGATGCCCAAATCAAAACACAAAGTGATTTAGACACATTACAAAATTCACAAAAAATCAAATCTTTAGATCTAAAAGTTTATGAAATAGATAAGCAATTAGAACTTCTTGAAATGTATGCAAAACTTCAATAGAAGTTTTGCAATATTTAAGAAATTATTTTTTTAGATTAATTAAAAGTTAGTTGTTTAGATGAACGGCTAGAGGTATAATTTTAAAAAATAATCTTAAAGCTCTTCCATTTCCTTCATTTAAATATCTCTTTTAAGAAAGAGTCTAAATTTATATAAGGACAAAACATACTTTCATCTTTTGAAATATTTACAGTTCTATATTTTCCTGCCCAAGTATATAGAGGTGCAAAAGTTGTTTCATGAACTTTACATAAATATTTTTCATCGAATTCAATGTTTTCATTTAATTCATTGTGAAGTTTTTCATAAGCTCTAACTAATAACTCTTTTTCAATCTCAGTTAGTATTTCAAGCTCTTTGATTTCTAGTTTATTTATAGGAAGATCACTATTTTCATAGTAAATGTGATTTGAAGGTGGATAATATTTCATTATTTAATTAAAGACAAATACTCTTTAACTTTTTTTAATACTACTTTATCTTTAACTGGAGCATAACCCTCGATTTGATTTGAAACAGTTGCAGACTTTAACGCTTTTTCTTTAGAAAATGGTGTTTTACTCATAACTAAACTCCTAATATTTGTAATTATAACAAAATCTTCAAAAATTAACTATTATATTTGTAGGTCATTGCAATTGAAGCACATAATTTAGGGTATTTTATATGCTTGGCAAAAAAATTTAAAATAACCACAATTAATAAAGTTAAAACAAATGATTAAATTGGTGAAATTATAAAATGCAGGAAGAAGAAATAAATCTAAATTTATTTCTTCTTTTTAGTTATTTAGACTTTTTATCTTTTTCTTTAATTTCTTTAAAATTTAAATAATATTCTATTTCAGATGGAGTTAAAATTTTGATTGTATTTGTACTTCCTGGCATTCCTACTGGATATCCAACAGTTGCTACATACAAACCATTAGTATTTAACAATCCTTTTTCTAAAAGAGCTTTTAGCATTTTTTGAAACATTTTTGAAGCTTGTGCTTCTTTTATTGTTCCAATTGGTTCAACTCCCCAAATTGCTGTTAATGAATTTAATACTTTTTTCTTATGAGTAAAAGTAAAGATTGGAGTCTTTGGTCTATATCTTGACATCTTTAAAGCTGATTTTCCAGAACTTGTAAGTGCTAAAATACCATTTGCTTTTAAATCATCTGCTAATTTTGTAACAGT